>JAIOPP010000037.1 GCA_021413845.1 Planctomycetia bacterium
GATCTCCAATTCCGCTTCCCGTAACTTCTGAATGATCTGCTCGACCTGCAAACGCTTCGTGCCCATGATCCCCTCCCTTTTTCAAGTGATGGTCGTCAGTCTACGACTGACGACCGGACTCGTTTAAGGGGGGCAGGTCAACGGAGCGAGCCGTGAAGTTCATCGAACGGAACAAGGATCGACCATTCTTTTTCTATCTCGCGCACTCGATGGTGCATGTGCCGCTGTACGTGAGCGATAAGTTTCGCGGCAAGTCGCAGCAGGGGCTCTACGGCGACGTCTGCATGGAGGTCGACTGGAGCGTGGGGGAGGTTCTCGCAGCGCTGAAAAGACACGGCATCGACGACAACACGCTCGTGATCTACACGAGCGACAACGGCCCCTGGCTCAGCTACGGCGACCATGCCGGGACCGCGGGGCCGTTGCGCGAAGGGAAAGGTACTTGCTGGGAGGGTGGCACACGCGTGCCGACGCTCATGCGCTGGCCCGGCGTGATCCCGGCCGGTTCGACGTGCGACGGCATGCTGATGACGATCGACCTTCTGCCGTCGCTCGCCCAGCTGATCGGCGCGGAGTTACCCGCTCACAAGATCGACGGGCTCGACGTCTGGCCGTTGATCGTCGGGACCAGTGGCGCTCGGAATCCGCACGACGGCTATGCGTTCTACTACGAGCAGAACCAGCTCCAGGCCGTCATGAGCGGCGACGGCCGCTGGAAACTGCAACTACCGCACTCCTATCGAACGCTGGGCGGTCGAGCCGGAGGCAAGGGCGGCATTCCCGCGAAGTACGAGGTCCGCAAGATCGAGAAGCCGGAACTTTACGACCTCGTGAACGACGTGGGGGAAACGACCGACGTCGCCTCGGCCAATCCGGACATCGTGAAGCAACTCGAATCGTTCGTCGAATCGACGCGGGCCGAGTTGGGCGACGCTTTCATGCAGCGCAGCGGAACAGGCTCACGCGAAGCGGGCCGAGTCAGAGAGTCGGAGCAAGGCACGAACGCAAAGTGATCGGCTTCTTCATCTCCGGCTTAGTGTATCCGACGGCCTCCGGCAGTCGTTTTTTTGTTTCGCATCCCCGGGCACACCGGATAAGTTGATTCCGCATACGACCGCCTGTGCGAGGATACGTTGCGCTCCAGCCGGGCCTCCGGCTCGATCGAGGCCGATGCCCTTTCGGAGCGGGGCACACCGGTCGTGCTTGTCGTGTCGACTCTCGCTGCCCGAACTCTTTCACGATCCATCGCCATGCCGAAAACTCTGCTCGCGATCGGTGCCCATTACGACGACTGCGTCTTCGGCGTGCCGGGGCTCATGCTGCAAGCCGTGGCCAAGCACTACCGCGTCGTGAATCTTTCTTTGATCGGCGACTACCAGGGCTGGCCTCCGATCGGCGATCGTCATGCAGAACTCATCGCCGGGACGAAGGAATTGAACTTGAGCTACGGCGTCGAGACGCGCTTTCTCGATTTCAAGTCGCACCGGTTCGATGTGAACGAAACGACGAAGCGGGCCGTTGCACAGGCGGTGGCGGAGATCAATCCCGACGTCGCCGTGATGCTCTGGCGTCACGACCATCACGATGATCACGTCGTCGCGTCGGAGTTGAGCGGTATTGCGCTGCGTTATGCTTCCTCGTTGGTCACTGCGCCGCAGTATCGTCCGCCGCGTAAAATCTACCTCTACGACAACGGGCCGCGACATACGATCGGCTTCGAGCCCGACGTGTTCGTCGATGTCTCGGACGTGTGGCCCCGTGCGATCGAGTGGCTCGGTCGCCTCATGGCATTGGTGCGCAACGAAACCTACGTGCCGGGCGATCCGGATAGCGCACGGCAAACGAAGGAATCACTGGCTCGCTATCGCGGACAAACGTGCGGCGTCAAATACGCCGAAGCGCTGCGAGGCATGAACGTCGAACCGCGCGAGGTACTGTAATCGTCTTCGTAACGGACGTCGTTATCGCCGTCACCACTGCCGAAGCGATCTCGACGCCGGTCTAAGAGGAGTTTTCCCAGTATGCTTGAATCCGTTCCTCAGCTAAGCCGCAGAGCCTTCGTGCGTAACGGCTCACTGTTTCTCCTCGGAGTAGCAACGACCGATCTCCGAGCGGCCGAGGAACGGCCTCGCAAAGTTCGGGTCCCCCAGCTATTCAGAGGCCTAGCGGCGGGACGGATATAGATTCGAGGGGATTCAGTTGCGGGCGTCTTGTCGGCTCACGTCCGATCTGCGATTACCTGCCCAGCCGCTCTATGGAAATCATCCGAGGCCGAGTCCGGATTGTATGGAGGTAATCGCCCTCCACCTCGCGCTTCTGCAATGAAATATGCAATCAAGCGAGCCTTATCATGCTCTGCCGGCGTGAGCGTGTACATCGCGTGAACGGTTGCCCTCAGTCGCTTAGTGATATTGTCCAAACATCCCTGAAAACCGGGGATTATCCGAGCCTTCTGAATGTTGACCCGAAAGATGTTTTCGTACTCTGGAGCGAACTCGGTGGAAGGCAGTCGCTTAATCCGGGGACCCGAGTTTGGGAAGAGGACGTTCAGCAACTCATCCGATTCGCCTCTTATCACGACCGATTCGGCAAATCGTGAAAGAATCATTGATGCCGATTGGTGCAGTTGTGAGTTGGGGATGATCTCAAGCTGCGTGTTCGAGGCATAGCTAATCCATACAGCCTTGGCCTCGAAGTGCCTTTCTTCCAACTCCTCAAAAAAGCGATTGACATCATAGCCGTCGAATCCGCCGTATCCACAGATGCAAACCAGATTCACTGACCGCAAAACCTCTGACCAGTAGTGTTTCGTGTTCGCCTGAAAGCCGTCCCGGATGACTTGGTGCAAGACGCCTTGAAGATGCACTGCGTCAATGTTGCAGTCGCCATGGAATTTGTAAATCTTTGGCTCGCCAATTAAGTTGCCCACATCGAGCGGCACGTCGGTTGACTCAAGCTCGCAAGTCGTGAGAACACGATAAGGCATCGAGTTCAGTTCGATAAACTGGTCGAGATTTGCAGTAAAGTGCGTGCCACCGCGTTCGATATGTCTGCGAAAGTAAGCGTGGAACTCGTTCGGCTGCATCCACGCTTTGCCCGAGTCGTAGATGAATATCTCAGAGAGAAGATTCCAGAACCAATTCACGTCTGCATTCGGCTGCCATGTTTGACACTCTTCAAAGATGACATCGCAAGTCTGCTCAAGCGCCCAGTTATTAAGTGGTGGTAGGAGAGCGCCGATCTCTCCCTGGGTAAGGCTTGAAAAGTTTGAGACGAGCAGCCTGTGAAGTGGATTGCCGAGTGGGAATGACGTCGGCGGCGGATTCGAAATCCCAGCCCCTGTTATGAAAAGTACCTCGGCCTCAGGCAACTCGCGAAGGCGCCAGCGTTCGATCAATTCTTCAACAGCGGAATTCATCAGATGTCCTTTCACGAGTTGCCAGAAAAGCCTTCGAAACGGCCTTGCCGCCCAAACCTGAAAATCAACTCTTGCGAGGGCCCTCTTTTGAGGCTCCATGCCTCATTAAATAGGGCTCAAGTTCGCGCAATAACGTAACATTCTGCGCGATGGCCGAAGCGTTGATGCCACTTCCGCTTGGAAGGCGGTATACCTGCTCGTAGCATCCCTCCGTGTTCGATTGATCATACACATTTACAGTGAGCGAAACTCCCGGAATGTCGTTGCCGTACGTTCCAATTGCAACTTTGATTTTCTTTCCTTCGATCACGATCGTTTCAAATGTATGGGCCATCAACTTCTCATTTCTTTCGCGGTCGATGAAGAATCGTCGAATTCGGAATTTCGTATTATGATGCCGTCTGCGGCGAATCGCCAGTCTCGAAATCTGTACTGACCTAATTCCACGGCGGCGACTTCGCGGTGTTTCGAGCGACTCAGATGTGGCGTCGGTGGTCGCGAGCACGGGGTCGCTATCAGCGTCGGCAGTCCATCCCGAGCGGTATTGCTTACCGGACGAATTCGCACCTCTATTGCATCGGTGACTGAATCGCGATCGTTAGCGAGGATGGGCCGGAGCCGCCGAACAATTCGATGTGTCAACTGGTTCTTCGGTGCTCGACTGCTGTCGCAGCGTGGTGAGCGGGTCGTACCGGTCCGCTACGCGCTCGCCCCATTCCAGTTTTCGATCCAGCTCGCTGTCCTTCTCAATAAACCCCAGCCGTTTTTGGGCGGCGTTGCGGAGGGCATCCAAGTACGATCTCAAATTCCGGCAGCGCGACCATAGGTCAGCTTCGGCAAACAGACCTTCCACCCGCTGCAGTTCTTCTTTACGGCGCTGTTCCTCGAGCCGCTTGCGCTCCGCTTCCTCGTGACGTTGGCGTTCGAGTTCCTCGCGCTTACGGGCCTCGTCGGCATTGATGACCGCGCGGTGACGAAAATGGTCTATGGCACGTAGTATCGCGAGGGGGACGTCAGCCAGGGCATCTTCGATCGTTCGTAGTTTGCCGTCGCGAAAAGTTCTGATCGTGAAAGTCCCGCACTTGTACATCAGATTAAGCTGAAGTTTTCCGGACGGCACGTAGTCGTATTTGTCGACGAACGACAGGTGCGAATACTTCTCCATGCTCTTCCGCTCTTCAGCCGTCGGGACATGAGCTTGCCGCACCGTAGGCTCGCGCAGTCGGATCTGAAAGCTCTCCCCGAGCCCCTTAACAATCGTTCCGCTATGCCGCTCCGCTGCGGGGACCGAGATCTGATAACCTCGCTGCTCCAGTCCCTTGACGAGCGCATCCATGATGCGCAAACCGCGATTCATCTGTTCCTTCCCGACGTGGACGCCGAGGCAATTCTGACCGCCGACATTATAGGGCCAAAGAATCGGATCCCTGTAGAAGGAACGCTCTTTGGAAGCGATGCGCAGACCTTCTTGTGTTCGTTTGATCAGAGGATGGGGTGAACGCAACGAGTCGGAAACGGTGATCGTCTGCTGTTCCTTGGCTTCACGTTCCGCCAGCGCACCGATTTCCGGATCGAAGAAGGTACTCGCCAGCGCCTTGGGATTGTCCTTGGTGCCGTCGCGGCGCGCCTGAACGGTTGGATCGATCGTAATCTTCGCCAACTCCTGATCTCGGCAGGGAGGCAGAGACGGACGGCGAACGATTTTGCCGTTGGCCTTCTTGGCCCAATACCCGACGGGCGGTCTGGGAACATCATGTCGCTTGCACACCTTTGCAAGGCCGACGTCGGAAAGGCCGAACTCCTTGGCGAGACGACTCATCGGAGTCTTCCACACGAGAGCGTAAAGATCCTCGCGCGTAAGCGTCTTGACCGTGCCGCTCTCGCTCATCGTGATCTCCTCGCCTTGCGTTTTTCTCGCACGTTGCGATAAGTACGGAACATCGACCGACGATCGAGCCCGATTGTTGAAATGAGGACTTCCGAATCGGCGGGTCGCGAGCGACGGTCGCGATCGATCCCTCACGGGCTGGCGTTCGAGCCCAACAGTCGCTTCGCTTCCGTCGCTGCGTCGGTGTCGGCATACTCCGAAACGATTCGACGCAGCAGCTTCTCGCCGGAGCTCTTGTCCCCTTTTTCAAGAAATTCTCCGGCAAGCCGAAGATGGTTAGCGGCGATCGCGGGCCTGTTCTTTGAAGAGGCCTCCCGTTGTTGGCGTTCAATTTCAGGCTGGAGCCGCTTGAGGTTCTCTTGGCGCTGCTTCTCCTGACTTCGACGCTCGGCATCCTTGTCTACCGGCTCCGACATGTTCGATGCCAAGCGATTCAACGCATTGGCCGTCGCGGCATTCATATGCACCGGCTGTCCGTTAAGCTCGCAATAGGTTAGCTCCCATTGGCTCCCGTCGTAGCTGAGATTCGCCTTCCAGGGATAAGTGTGTGTGCCGCCGAGGGGGTTCTTAGCTTCAACGGTCCCGAAGATCCAACATACGCTCCCGTCGTCGTTCAGTTGCGGTGCATTCGACAACGAGAAGGACGCATCCAAGGGATACTTCAGAGACTTCTCAATACGATCTTGAGCAATAGTGATCGCGGTCGCGAGATCGGACTCCGCCGCCGACTTCTTCGCGTCGCGTTGCGTTTCATCGGCTCGCTCCACGGCTTGCTGCTTGCTTTCGGCGTCGAGTTGTTGTCGGCGCGCCGTCTCTTCGGCGAGTCGGTTAGTTCGTTCCAGCTTGCAGCGGTCGGCAAGCCGCTGAGCCTCGGGAGAGGTGTATGCCATTGAGAGCTCGCTCTCGACGCCCTTTCGCACCCAGGTCTCCGCCTCCTGTTGGTTTCTTTGCGTGAGGTGGTATTCGACGATTCTTCGTAACGGCTCGCGTTTATCCGCATCGCTTAAGTAGAAGTACGTCGCTTCATAGATTCGGACGGCCTCGTCGTGGCTTCCGGCGACATAGATCTCGTCGGCGCGACTGAGCCGAGACGATGCCTGGGTCCACTGGTAGCCGAAGTACCCGACCGTTGCCGCGATCAGCAACATACCGATGCCGGCACCCTTTGAAATGCGCGATGGCTTACTCATGCTCCACCCTTACGGCAAAAAAGAAGCAGCGTCGAATCGAACCGTTCCGTTGCCCGCGTCCGGGAACTTTTGGAAACGCTGGAGCACTGGAAGCTCACTTGATAGGCGACGTCCAGCCGTCCCCACGTTGGCCGAAGTCCTATCTCAGGAATGCGACTACAAGATAACAGCCCTGCACACCAATGTCGCCAAGTGTTGCCAGCGCCTCAGCCGCGTTACAAGTCTTTTGTTACAGCTCGAATTTGGGACGTGGCTGGTCGCGAATCGGCTGCCCTTAGATCCGTTCCCCGATCAGGACGGGCATTCGCTCTGAGCGGGTCATGATCTTGAAGTAGTAGGTCGAGGGCTCGACGAGCATATAGGCCGCAGTCGCGCCGCCAGCCTCGGCGATCAAGCCACGGATCCCCTGCCGAATCGGAAACCAGATCCCGTTCCGAATACCTGCGGTCGCGGGGATGACGGCTTCCTCGGCGCCATAGACCGTCCACTCCCCGGCCTCGACGGTTGTGAGCCACGTATAGCCGCTCCTGGGCAGCGTCCCGGCACGGCAACCCCAAGGAACGATCAACGTCTGCCCTTCGTGTCGCACCGGGAGCACGGCGTTGCGAACCTGCCGAGCGAAGCGAAACTCCCGCTCGCCGCCCCGCTCGTGGACGAGCTTCGACAGCTCATACCGCTCGATGAGTTCCAGCGGCAGTTCGGAGTAAGCGACGGCGATCCCATCCATCAGAAGCACGTCTTTCCGTGGATGTCGCAGATCTCGAACGAGTGGGCATCGTCCGCATAGATTTCCTCGAGGGGAAGTGTGGCCGCGCTGCGGACGGCGAACCGGCCGTGGCGCTCGTTGACGGCGTGCATGAGGTCCAGGATTCGGTCGTCGTTGCGGCGCGGCTGATCGAACAAACTCAGCTGCCGCGAGCCCGGGTACTGAAGCTCGGAGGCGATGTGGTGCATCCGATACAGGTTGCCGGGGAACTGCATCCGTTCCCACATCACCTTCACGCCACTGAGCAGCACGTCGAAGCGGCAGGTCGGCGCGTCGAAGCGGACAGAGGACGAGCGATCGGGGCCGTCTTTGTATTCGAGGGTGAGCGTGAGCTTGCCGACCATCAGGCCGTGATAGTCGAGCGTCTCGATAAGACGCTCCAAGTTGCGGACGAGCCAAGCCCACTGCACGGCCGGATCGGGCGACGGCTTTCCGATCGAGCCGCCGCGCGAAACCATCTTGTGCAATGGCCGTTGTGTTTGAATCGGCATCGTCCGCTCGCCGCGAAGTTCGTAGCAGAGCTTTTCGCCGACGACGGTCAGGAGACGCCGGATCAAGGCGGGCTGCGCCGAAGCGAAGTCGAGGCACGTCACGATGCCGTAGCTGGCCAGCTTCGTGGCGCTGCGATGGCCGACGCCGGTGATGTCCGACGCCGAGCGTTTGGCCAAGAGATCGCGTTCGGCTTGCTCGCCGACGAGCGCCAGCGCACCGAAGGGCTTGGCCGTATCGGACACCAACTTCGCGAGCGTCTTCGTGCGAGCGATCCCGATCGTGACCGGAACTCCGACGCGCTGCAGGATCTCGCGCTGGATCTCTTGGGCGAAGCGTTCCGGCTGCGGGTCTTCGACGGAGAGAAAGAACTCGTCGATCGAGTAATACTCCACGCACGGAGACCGCTCACGGACGATGGCCAGCATCTCCCGGCTCACGACTTCGTACCAACGGAAGTCTCGTTTGACATAGAGCCCCTCGGGGCACTTCACTGCCGCCTCCCAGATCGGCTCGCCCGTCTTCACCCCTTTGGCCTTCATCTCGTAGCTCTTGGCGATCACGCACGCGCCCTGGTTTCCTAACACGCCGACCGGCTTCTCGCACAGGAACCCGTTGCGGACCCTTTCGGCCGAGACGTAGAAGCAGTCGGCGTCGAGATGGGCGATGAGCATGACAACCTCTTGGCGCGATCGAACGGCGCTGGTACTGTACGTCTGTCACCTATGTGTCGCCAGCCGAAAGACTCGTAGGCTTCCCGCCATGTGCGGACGTTTCACCCTGCGCGCTCGCGTCAACGACATCCTTGCGGAATGGGGCTACGAGCACGCGCTGGAGTATGCCGAGCGCTACAACATCTGCCCCTCACAACAGATCCCGATCGTGACCGGCGATCACACGGCGAAACTCGTGAAGTGGGGACTCGTTCCCGCCTGGGCCGACGACGCGAAGATCGGCAATCGGCTCTCGAATGCCCGGGCCGAGACGGTCGCCGAGAAGCCTGCGTTCCGCAACGGGTTCAAGAAGGGGCGTTGCCTGGTCGTCGCCGATGGGTTCTACGAGTGGAAGAGCGTCGACGGGAAGAAGCAGCCGTATTTCATTCGCTTGAGGAGCGATGAGCCGTTTGCCTTTGCCGGGCTGACCGATCGCTGGACCAAAGGAGAGACGCCGCTGGAGACCGCCGTCATCATTACGACGGAAGCGAACGCGCTGATGGCACCGATCCATGATCGGATGCCCGTGATCCTATCGCGCGAGGCTCACGAGCTCTGGCTCGATCCGGAGTTCCAGGGGAAGGAGCAGTTGCTCGGGTTGCTACGGCCCTACGCCGGCGACGAGATGATCGCGACGCCGGTCAGCACGGTCGTCAACAGTCCGAAGAATGAATCGCCGCAGTGCATCGTGCCCTTGAACTCGCTCTGAGCAAAACGATCTCGCGTAGAACCGAGGCGAAAGGACTGTACGTACAGGTGGCGAATAGCAGAAGGACCGGCATCGATATTCTTATTCGAGGTTGAAACGCATGGTCAAGATTCCTTCTCGGAAGTTTTCCACGACCAAGAAGAAGATCGCTTCCAGGGGCTTCTCGAAAGCGATGGCGAAAATCCCCTCGCGAGGATTTGCCAAAGGGACCGCCAAGATCGTGTCCCGAGGATTCGCCAAGGCGCCGAAAGCGGCGAAGAAGCCGGAGGCTCCGGCGCTCCTTGAGCGTCCTGCCGACGCCAAGGCCCGTCAGGAACGTGTCGCCGCCCTGAAGGCTCAGGCGAAGCTGAAGCCTGCCAGCGAGCTGTAGATCGGCCTGCTGCTTGTCCACCCACTCGACGACGATCCCGTCACGAGCGACGTCCAGCTACGACCACTCGCATTTCTTCCAAGCACGGCCTATCGCATCTGCGGCCGTGATCCTATTGCATGTCTAGGGAATTAGAACGCGGTCTTGCTCGAATACGAAAAAAGCGACGCCCGGCGATTGCTCGCAAGGCGTCGCTTAGTTTGCAATAATTATCGCGAGGCAGTTCGCTAGTAACCGGTCGGGGCTGGATCTGCCTTGCCATACGGAGCTCGCTCGGCGGCTGGGACGGGCTTGGCTCCGGAGATCGGATCCTCGCTCAAAAGCACCTTGAGAGCACGACGCGCCGGAAACGCATGATGCCAACCCTTCGACTTCGTGTAGAAGGCGATCGGGTAAACGCTCGTTCCCGGATAGGGCGTGCAACTGATGAAGATCGATTCCGGAAGGTTTCCACCGGTACCGGTGTAGCCCATTTTGAAAACCCAGCCCTCGTAGCGGCGGGCCCAACCATTCGCCTTCAACTTGATCGTCCGCGAGTATTGGCCGCTCAAAGTCACGAACTTGAAGGTGTCTTCCGCCGGATCGTAGTGCCGCAACCAGACCTCCGCGGTTTCGTCCGCGGAGTTCAGTGCGACCGCACCGGTGTTGCGCGTATCCAACGCCGGAAACAGTTCATCTACGCTTACGTATCCCCAGTCCTTCAGCGAAACCTCGGAAGTGGAGGTTTCGCCCGCTGGGGTCGTCGCATCTTCGGCAAGTGCCCCCTGCGGAGCCACCGCTAGGCACAAGCCCAACACCGCGATCATGAGTCTTTCGAACATCTGCATCCCCTTTCAATTCCGACGAACTACTCGACGAACTTGCTAAACAGTCGGTCGTCGACTCTTCGACTGAGAGGGTGGCGATCACGTGATCGTCAATCCCTCTATAAGGAGCCAGATGAAGTCGAAGTTCGCGAAACCATGGTTCCGAACTGCGCCGTGCGCAACACCATATTTCATGCAGACTTATGCCACGAAAACCTCTCTATTTTTTCCTTCTGCTGCGCAATGCCGCAGCTTAGATCCTTTTCCCTGTAAAATCTCGGACGTCAGGGATGACAGAGGCTCGGCATGAAGTTCAACGCGATCAGCGACGGGCGCAAGCGTCTAGTGCAGCCGCAATGTCGTTAGCCGAACGCGATTCACTCACTTACGGATTTCAACATGCGAGCGCGGAAAAAGTTCACAGAGCTGAGAGACCGCTGTCAGCAGATCACGGATTGGGGCCATGGCAGGCTGATGAGATTTTGCGGCGGCGACGAGAAACTCGTCGACCGCATCGAGAGCAGCTGCGAGTCGCTTCTCTCGAACAAAGAAGGACTTGATCTTAAGGAACTCGCCTGCCTCGTAAACGCAGCATACGCACGCCGCGCCGCCTATGATCGCGAACGACGAGCGCAAAAAGGCGTTATTGAATTTGACGAAACACGCGACGGCAACGAAGAGATTGTCACGAATGACGGCGCTCCTGTTATTTATGAATGTTACGATCGCCTCCAAAAGCATTTGCTAACTTCAGCCAAATGGTTCTCTACGCCACCGCAAGTGCGCACGTTGCGATTGGCCCTGCGCGCGAAGGAATTCGGGTTCCTTCGCTATGCGAAGATATGCGAAGGCCGTACCGAGGCAAATGCAGGCAAGAAGTATCGACGAGGGTCGGTTCGCGCTATTGCTGGACTAGCTTTCGTACTTTGTCACGATTGTCCCGCAGACCTCGACATTATGTTCAGTTACTCTCTCGCGGACTTCGTTCCGTACCGCCCCGCGGTATTGCAGTGGTTCGACTCTCATGTCGCCTATGTCAGAGCAAACCATCAACGACTGGATATTAGCTTGGCGAGGCTAGACGTAGGATTTGCAAGCCTTTGGGAGCGAGCCAACAAGACGTTTCAGGATACCTATTGTCAAAGCAGTCGTCCTGGTCACGACTATCGGATGAGTTTAAGCGCTTTAGCGATGTTGATGGCATCACGATGGCTTGGTTCGCAGCTAGGTCGCGAGTTCAAGAGTTCACTGGTCGGGTGGGAAAAGAATGGACTCCTGGAAGATGCCCAAGTAAAACGACAGCTTGCCGCAATCGGCGACTATTGTGGTGAACACTCGATGCATCAGGATCTGCTTCGGGAAGAAAGGTCGCTTCGGTATGAGCTAACGGCGGCAGCGATGTTCATGTGCGGCGATCGCTGTGGCAAGTTGGGTATGTCTCCTTTGGTCGGCAGCAATTCGGATTCAATTCTGAAATGGGTTGAAGCGAAGAAGCCGAAGGCGTTTAACGGCGTCGTAGGCTATGTCGATGCATTCTTAGTGCGGGCGCCGTATCACAACGAAAGTACAGCAAGAATGATGCTGCAATGGACCAAAGCATCTATGCAGTTTCGAAATTGCATTTCGAGCGAAGTAATCGCGAAGCTGGTAAAAACCCTGACGGAAGATCGTACCGGTTGGGGTGGCGAACGTTTCAACTTGAAAGAAGAGCTCGGGCAAACGTTGAAGATATTGGAGGCTAATGCCTGAGAGCCGATCACCATTGCTTCAACATGGCTCGCGAGTTCAAGGGCTCGCACGGCGAGGAGCGCGAGAAACATTATCTGACAGTGAGAGCATGGCCGACATGCAATTCGTGGCGATCGCCAATACGTTGCTCCGCAAGGCGGGGACCGCGTCGTGACGGATGAGGTCTCGGCGTGGCGTGATCGCGTGCTAGCCGTACGCGATGCTAAGAAAGCGTCGGCCGCTATCGAGCAGCGTCGGGAGCAGCTGTCGCCTACGGCCGGTGGATGTCGGTTGAGCCCGACATTGGTAAACTATGGGCCGATCACCAGAATCGCTAGGAGTTGAACATGACCCGCGAGCCGATGAACAAGCAAACGGTCAAAGCCGAGTTGGGACGTAACCCCAGCCTTGGTGTAGTTGCCGATGAGCTTTTGAGGATACAGCCCAAAGCGACGCTATTTGACCTAGTTGACGAGATCAGCCTAAAAATCGACCAGCAGAAAGGCGAGGCTTCGGAGTTAGAAAAACTACTTGCAGACGCGGAGGCGCTAAAGGCCAAGTATGGCGAGTCATTGGTCCTTGACGACGACAGCACAAGGCCGAACGACCCGCGCGGTTAATTTGGCCGAATCATGCTGGTGTCTGGTGCGCCCCGCTAGTCCTCCGCTGACAGAGCTCAGGGAAACCAGAGCCCTCGGCCGTTAGCCGAGCACTCAAGGCTCGTAGCGAAGTCTTGAGTGCCATTACGACGCGTGGCCAATGTGCTGGTTGGGGATCTCCAAGATCTCCCGCCGCCGTCCCAAAGGTATCACCGAGAGTATCACAAAAGGTATCACCTCGATGAAACCCTCTGAGGGTATCACCGAGGTGATTCTGTAAGTCATTGTCGCATAACGACTTAATTAGTGGAGCGAAAGGGAGTTGAACCCTCGACCTCTGCATTGCGAACGCAGCGCTCTCCCAACTGAGCTACCGCCCCAGGTTCGGTTTCGATCCTCTTCGGCGACCTTGCGCTTCCGCGGGATCGAGCTTGAGGAGAAGCAATTGTAAAACGTCCGAGGCGCGTTGTCAAAGTGGGGCGGCGACGCGCCTGGCGATGGTCCGTGCCGTGCGAATCTCCTTGCGTGGGAGCCGGTCAAGCGCTAGTTTTACGCTGCGACGTTCCGTTTCGCCCCTGCTAGGTCGAAGGCATCGTCGGCGACGCACATGCACGCCCCGAGCTCTTGCATCCTGAAAATAAATTCTATCATGGCAAAAGACGAACCACTGCCGCCGTCACGAGATCGAGTGCCAGCGCCGCCGAGCAAACCGATCGGCGCGTATGGAGGTTCGAGCTCGCCCGCGTCGGCGAAACCGGTGACCGCGGCTCCTGCGACAGCGACTTCCGGAGCGGCTAAGCCCAACGTGCCGGCTGCGGCGACGAAACCCGTCGGCGCGAAAGGGGGGCCGCCGGAGAATGTGCCTCGGCTCGTTTCGCTCGATGCGTTTCGGGGCTTCATCATGCTCGCGATGGCTTCCGGCGGGTTGGCGCTCGGCAAGGTGCTCGCGAATCTCGATGCCGCCGGCATCGATCCCGACTCGACGCAGCGCGAGGTCATCGCGTTTCTCGCGCAACAAACCGATCACGTCCCTTGGGTCGGCGGCGTGTTTTGGGATCTCATTCAGCCGGCCTTCATGTTCATGGTCGGAGTCGCGCTGCCGTATTCTTATGCGCGCCGCGCGGCCCACGGCGAGTCGTACGTGGTGCGGCTTGCGCATACGTTGTTGCGCTCGCTCATTCTAATCATGCTCGGCGTGTTCCTTAGCAACCCGACCGGCGACTCCGACCGCGGCTATGCGATCACGAACTTCACCTTCGTCAACGTCCTTACGCAGATCGGGCTCGGCTATACGTTCGTCTTTTTCTTCGTCAATCGCGGGCTCATCGTGCAAGCGACCGCGATTGCGTTGTTGCTCGGCGGTTGGTGGTATGCGTTTTATCAACATCCGCTGCCGCCCGAAGATTTCGATTATCAAACGGTCCTCACGGCGAAGGACTACGACAATCGCGAGGTCCTCATCTTGCCGGGAATGCTCGGTCACTGGTCGAAGAACGCGAACTTCGCGGCCGACATGGATCGGAAGATTCTCAACGCTTTCCCGCGCAATGCCGATCGTCCGCAACGTGCGCAAGAGACCGAGGCCGAATACGAGCGTCGGCGGCAGAATCCGTTTCGGTTCAACGACGGCGGCTATACGACGCTCAACTTCGTGCCGTCGATCGCGACGATGCTGCTCGGCCTGATCGTCGGCGAGTTGTTGCGCGCGAACTCCACTTCCGGTAAGAAGCTGAAGCAAATGCTGATCGTCGGCGCGGTCTGCTTGGCGCTTGGTTTAGCGGCCGGCTACACGGTTTGTCCGATCGTGAAACGGATTTGGACTCCCTCTTGGGCCTTGGCGTCGGGAGGGATCGTCGTCTGGATGTTGGCGCTGTTCTATCTCACGTTCGATCATTGGAACATGCGCCGCTTGGCATGGCCGCTCGCGGTCGTCGGCATGAACTCGATCGTGATTTATCTGATGGCGCAACTGATGAAGGGCTGGACTCTAGCGGCGTTGAAGACGCATCTCGCGTTTCCTTATGCTAAGTTCGCCGGTTGGATGACGGAGCGCACCGGCAGCGCTTGGAGCCCGACGCTGTTCGGCGGCGCGGCGAGTTCGTTTACGCCGTTTTACGAAAGCCTGGCGGTGCTGTTCACGTTTTGGCTCATCTGCGTCTGGCTTTGGAAGCAGAAGATTTTCGTCAAAATTTAGGGGGGCAGTGGTCAGTGGCCGGTTGCCAGTGGTCAGTTGCGGAGAACTTGCGCCGAGTCTCTCTCTTCAACTGGTCACCGACCACTGACCACCGACCACTCTTCTTTATTCCAACCTTCCGCCGCGGACGCTTACCACATCCGGCTTCGGGAAGTCTTTGGGAACTTCCGTCAGCGTGACTTTGCCGGTGGCGGCCCATTCGCTGCCGCGCAGCAAGGTCGTGATGAAGCCGACGCAATGCATCGACTCCGGGCTGTGTCCCATCGGCGTGTGGAAGACGCGACCTTTGCCGTAGCCGACGGTGAAGATCATCGGTTCGTTTTCGCCGCTGCCGCCGGTCGCCGGATCGGCGAACGCGGTCGCGAGCACGTCGATCTCTTCCGCCGGGCCGCGTAGCTTGTCGTAGAGCTCGTCTTGCGCGTGCATCCAAGATAGAGGGAGGCCGGCGGTGATCGGATGTTCCGCGTTGCGCACGACGATCTGAAACGGATGCTGCTTGCCGTGATGGCCGCCGGAGCCCTTCTCGGTATCGCGCACGATCTTCCCTTCGCGAAAGCGAACGTAAGGGCCGCTCGCTTCGTTGCGGCCTCCCCAGCCGCCGAGGCCGATCATCCGATTGTATTCGGGCCACTTCGGAAACGAATTGTTCGCGGCATGGATGACGGCCAAGCCCCCGCCGCCGTTCACGTAGTCGACGAGGTCTTGCTTTGCCTCGGCCGACCATTCGTCGCCGTTGTAGTTGAGCAGCACGACATCGTAGTTCTTGAACGCCGGCCGGAAGCCGCTCATGTCTTTCTTCCCCTCGGGCGACGTCGCGACATCGACCGTGAAGCGTCCCGACTCGGTGAGATACTTCTGCATCACCGGCGTCGTGGCTTTCCAGCTATGGTTGTTCTGGCCGTCGACGATGAGGAGCTTCAGCTTACCGTCGGCCTTCGGAGCATCGGCGGCTTGCGCAACCATCGCCATCAGGGCGAGCGGAATCAAAGCGAATAACGAAAAGCGTGGCATAGCAGAGGATCTCCGTGAGAGGGCGAGCTGCGAGGGCGGGGAGCGAAGCGTAAGCCGAACGAGAACGCATCGGCTGCGACGAGGCCATTGTGGACGACGGTGATCGACTAGGGAAGCATGTCGCGCACCGTAATCGCGCCGACTTTCATTCCGTCGAGCACGACGTCGACCGATTGCTCGGCGGAGAAGATGTCCACGGATTCATAGCACGCCGGCTGTTCGCTCGCCGCCGCGATCGGTCGACGATATACCTCGAGCTTCCGCTCCGGCAAGTTCACGATCCAGTATTCGGTAATTCCTACGGCAGCATAGATGCGCTGTTTTTCGGATCGATCGAACGCCAGCGACGTGTCCGCGACCTCGACGACGAGGAGCAACTCCGTTGGTCCGGGATGATGTTCCAGATAGTCGCGATAGCCGCCGCGAGCGACGTAGACATCCGGCTGCGGTTCGCTGGTTGCCGTGGTGACTGCTTGTTGACTCCATACCGACGATGCCGCCGGAATGATGCGGTCTAAAGCTTTACGTGTTAGCTCGACGACTGCCCCATGTTGGCTACCGATAGGAGTCATCATCTCGCAAATAACTCCTTCCAGAAGTTCGACGCGATCGGTTGCTTTGAGAACTCCCGTATCGATCAGGCGATGGTACTCATCGACGGTGAAGCGATGAACCAGCGGTGCCGTCGGCGGTGAATGGACCGCCGACGGCACGAAGGTAACGGGAGCGATGGTCGAAGGAGTCGGCATCGTGCTCATAGCGAACGACCTGTCAAACAAGGGACGTAACCAAACTTCGGCAGTTGAAAACCTATCCCAAACTCACCGTCACGGTTTTCGATTCCGTGTAGGCGTCGAGTCCGCGTTCGCCGAGTTCGCGGCCCATGCCCGACTGTTTGAAGCCGCCGAACGGGGCGGCGGCGTCGAACACGTCGTAGCAGTTGATCCAGATCGTGCCGGCGCGAATCTTCGCGGCTAAGTAGTGCGCCTTTTGAATGTCGCGCGTCCAGACGGCCGCGGCCAAGCCGAAGCTCGTGGCGTTGGCGCGGCGCGCGATTTCATCCAGGTCGTTGAACTTCAAGACCGACATGACCGGGCCGAAGATTTCTTCCTTGGCGATGGTCATGTCGTCGGAGACGCCGGCGAACAACGTCGGCTCGACGTAGAAGCCGCGGTTGCCGAAGCGCTTGCCGCCGGTGATCAGATCGGCCCCTTGCTCTTTGCCGAGATCGATATAGCGCATGATCTTGTCGAATTGTTCCTTGTCGATCTGCGGGCCTTGCTCGGTCGCGAGGTCGAGCGGGTCGCCGAGCTTGCGCGTATGGTTGATCGAGGCGAGCCGGTCGATGAACTTGTCGTAGATCTTTTCTTGCACGAAGAGCCGGCTCCCCGCGCAGCAGCATTGCCCTTGATTGAAGTACAGCCCGAAGTGCGCCCCGGCGATCGCGGCATCGATATCGGCATCGTCGAAGACGATGTTCGGGCTCTTGCCGCCGAGTTCGAACGTGAGCCGTTTCAAGGTTTGCGAAGCGTCGCGCATGATGATCCGAGCGACTTCGCCGGAGCCGGTGAAGGCGATCTTATCGATGTCGGGATGCTTCACCGTCGCGGCGCCGGCGGTCGGGCCGTAGCCGGGAACGACGTTGATCACGCCGTCGGGAATGCCGGCTTTTTGAGCGAGCCGCGCCATGCGCAAGCATGTCAGCGGGGTTTGCTCGGCGGGTTTCATCACCACCGTACAACCGGCGGCGAGCGCCGGTCCCCACTTCCAAGCCACCATGAGCATCGGGAAGTTCCACGGAATGATCTGGCCGGCAACGCCGACCGGTTCGCGCCGGGTGTACGTGAAATAGTTGCCGCGCACGGGAATCGTTTGGCCGTGGATCTTGTCGGCATAGCCGGCGTAGTAGCGAAGGCAATCGATGGTCAGGGGAAGGTCGGCGGCGCGGGCATCGCGAAACGGCTTGCCGTTGTCGAGCGATTCCAAGGCCGCGAGCTCATCGATCTCCGCTTCGATCAGGTCGGCCAGCTTGTACAACAGCCGGCCCCGATCGCGAGCGTCCATCTTCGACCACGGGCCTTGCTCGAACGCTTTGCGGGCCGCCTTCGCCGCGAGGTCGATATCTTCCGCTTGTCCTTCGGCGACTTGAGCGATCACTTCTTCCGTGGCGGGGTTATGCGTGTCGAACGTCTTGCCGCTTACCGAGGGAGTCCAGCGACCGCCGATGAAGCATTCGGTTTGTCGAATCTCGGGGACCGCGATCGTCGTGGATTTTTCTGCCGTCGCCATAGCTAACCTCCGGGTCGGGGCGGATGCGTGAAGGAATGCGAGTGCGCCGCGATGCTGCGCAAAGAAAAAGCCCGACAGGCTTTCGGGGCGTGCGCCGGTCGTACGCGGCAAGATTATTGTACCGCTCGCGCGGTGCCGCTGCCAATCGACGACAGCCCCACCGAAAGGTGCGATGAAATACGACGCGGGATTCTCGCCGCCCCGCTGCGTATTCGCACGGCAATGCCAACAGCCGGCAGAAGCCGGCCGGTCCGGCGACGATCGTCGCCTTTAGCCGGAACGCGTTAGCGTCCGGTCCTACGCGCGGCTCAGCTAAAAAGCCGGCGAGGGCTGCTTGCTTAATACGCTCCGCGGCGGCTCAACACGCTGAGAGGCGTGCGAAGCAACAGGCCGAGGTCGACCGTGAGCGATTGGTTGTCGACGTACCAGAGGTCGAGCTTGACCCATTCCGCGAAACCGATCTCGCTCCGACCGCTTACTTGCCAGAGGCAGGTCAGGCCCGGCTTCACCGACAAGCGGCGGAACTGTCCGGCTTCATAACGAGCGACTTCTTTCGCGATCGGCGGTCGTGGGCCGACGAGCGCCATGTGGCCCATCAACACGTTGAACAGTTGCGGCGTCTCGTCGATGCTGAACGAGCGAAGCAAGCGGCCGATGCGGGTGATTCGCGGATCGCGGCGGTTCTTGAAGATCGGGCCGTCCTTCTCGTTCTTCACTTCGGCTTGCACGGCGAGCGCGTCGAGCCGCATCGTACGGAACTTGTACATCGGGAACATGCGCCCCCGATGCCCGACGCGCTCCTGGCGAAAGATCGCTCGGCCGCGGGTCGTGACCATGAGCGTCAGATAGGTGACGAGCATCAAGGGGCCGAGCAGCGCGAGCAGCGCCAGCGCCCCGACGATGTCGCAAAGCCGCTTCGCGGTTAGATAGCCGAGCGATCGGTTGCCGTCTGCTTCGACGAGCAACTTCCCTTCAAGCAGCCAACCGGCAAGGTCAGGCATCGGCGTTCCGAAAGCCCAACCTCCCGTCATGAACACGTCGGCCGGGGGCGCGAACGACCGCTCCTGCGATGCGGCCGCAAGTTGGGCTGCCGAAGGGGAACTCGTGGCGAGCGTAGGTGTTTGCGTGCCGTAACTCATGATGCAGTTCTCGCGGGATCCGGAACGACTTGCTTGTGATCGGGGCGTGCCGTCGTAAAAAGCAAAGTGGGTGCCGGGAGTACCGCAAGGAACGGAAACGGCTGCGAAAGAACGAGCGCTAACGACTTCGTTGCCAGAGACTTAAGAAGAGACAAAGCCGCCTGCCGACGGCCGCAAGCCGGGCTGGCGATGGGGACTTTGCGAAACATCGATGATGCCGCGCGGCAACATGATGCCGCAATGCGGCAGCGCGAGGCACGTCGTATCGAGGGGGGTCTGTAACGGTTGTGCCGATCGTAGCGGCGCAAGCGACGCCGAACGGGGTCGAGGGCAACATGGCAAAATGATCCGGTAACGACCGTTGAGCACGGCAAGGATAAAACGCGGAACTTGCGACTTATTGCGCGACGATGACCCTATCGGGAACTTCGGCTGCGCTAGCGGCGCGTCGAAGTCGAGAAGCGTACGAAGCGGGCATGATGGATCGATGCGGATTTCGGCTGGCGAGCGTCGGTCGAAAAGAGATCGTTGGTAAGGAGACCGTGGTGAAGAGAATCTTCTTTGCACTGACCGCCGTTTGCTTCGCTGCTGCGGCCGGCGAATCGCACGCCCAATACCAGCAACCTTATTCGCGCTACGCGCAGCCTCAACAGGCCCGAGCGAATCCGCAAGCGGCTCGTCCGGCTTACGGCGTGCAGCAGACGGCGATGCGGCCGGGCACGAACACGTATGCCGCTTCCCCGGCGACCGCCTATGCACTCAAGCCGGTGAATCCTCCGTCGCCGGCGACGCAGCGTTTGCTGATGGCGAACCGTACGCAGCCGACACCGGCTCCCGCTCCGGTTGCCCCGGCGGCTCCTGCTTCGCAAGCGCGCTCGAACGTCCGCCTTCCGGCTTCGCCGGCGGCGCAGAACTGGAACGCTCCCCCTTACGCCCAGTACGACACCGGAGCGGCGTATGGATCGGGTTCATTCGGCGGCGGCGGCTCTATGGGTGCTGCTCCGATCGGCCCGCAGCCTGATCCGAACGTGAGCGGCGGACCCGTCGGCGACGGCGGTGCGGCTCCTTGCGACGGCGGACAATGCGGCGGCGGTGGTTGCGGGATCGGGGGCTGCTGCGGTCTCGGAGCACTGCGCGGCTGCTGCTGTCTCGGCGGCGGCGGGCTCTGCCAATCTTGCTGCCTTCGCACCACCGGCGACCTCGTGCAGCACATGCCGTTCTTCGGCACGACGCACGGCTACTACTACTTCCGTCCGTACCATGTGATGCACGTCTTCTCGCAACAAGAGTTGGCGACCCGCTGGGGCGGCGATCCGCGGAATCCGTACGACAACACGATGTTCCAACGGACCTACGAAGCGATGGGGGTCGATGCGGCCACGCAAAAGGCTCGCGAAGAAGCCGCGGCGAAAGCGAAAGCCGCCGGACTCGCCGACCCGCCGGTTACCATTCCGGACTACACCGCTCCCGGCCACACGATCCCGACTCCGCTGCCGGGCAACTACCAAGGAACGATGCCTTATGGCGCCGGCCAGTTCGCCCCGGGAAGCGTGCAGCAGGGCAATATGTATCCTCAAGGGGGCGGCTTCCCAGGAGGCGCCATTCCGCAAGGCGCGATGCCGAACGTCCCGGGCCCATCGATCGAATACGTGCCGAATCGCTAAGAGTGCGGCATACATTGTCCGAGGCGAGCGGGGGCAGTCATGACCCCGTTTCTGCGCACGTCGGAGACGTTTTCCGCTTCGCGCACCGTTAGCTGAAGTAAACCTTCTCGGCGGTCTTCGTCAGCAAGTGCTTCCGATCGTCGGCGCTGAGAAAGTCGAGCCGCTTCAAGACGAGGTCGACCGAATCGCGGTAGTTGTGTTCCGTCGTGATCTGGAACGGGCAATCGCTGGCCCACATCAAACGCTGCGGCCCGAACGTCTCGCAGAGGAGTCGGATCATCGGCCCGAGATCGAGATAGGGGGGCATCTTCTTGCCGAGCGCGTAGAAGGCCGAAACCTTCACGTAGGTGTGCTTGTGTCGCGCGAGGCGGCAGAGCTGCGCGAGCTCGGAATCGGCGATCGTGCCCGTCGCTCCGATCCGTGCGAAGTGGTCGATCACGACCGGCGTCTCGGGAAACTTCTCGCAGAGCTTGTCGACCGTCGGGAGCGCGTTCGGATTGATCAGCAAGCACATCTTGAGGTCGTCGTCGGCACCGGCGCGCCACATTGCATCCATGCTCGGCGAGTTGAAGTACGACTCCGGCGGCGCATCGCCCGGCGCGAGTCGGAAGCCGCGGACCCCTTGCTTCGCGAGCTCGCGCATCTTCGCGGCGACGTCGGGCTGTTCCCGATCGATCACGGCGACTCCGGAAAACACGCCGGGATGCTCGCGCATGCAGTCGAGCATGTAGGAGTTGTCGTACTTATAGAAGCTCATCTGGATCAGCGTGATCCGGTTCACGCCGCACGGCTTGGCATGGGCCAAGAGCTCGGCGGGCGTGAACGACGCCGGCTTCATATCCGCAGGCTTGAAGCCCGGCGCGAGCGGATACTTCTTCACGTCGGGAGTCCAAACGTGAACATGCGCGTCGATGAAGCCGTCCAAAGGTTTCGCTCCAGAGGTCGTGGTCGTGGCTTTCGCAGCCGTGCCGGTCGCCGATGGCTTCGGTGGTTGAGCCGCGGCATCGGTGCCAAGGCCCGCCGCAGCAAGACCCAGCGCACCTGCACCGACGGCGCGAAGCGCATCGCGGCGCGTGAAACGAGGTTCCTCGGAAGCAGACTCTTCGGCACGGATGTTCATCGCAGCATGCACAGTCGGGGGTGGATCGTACGAGCGGATACCATGCCGCGAAACCAGTGTTCGCGGGCTTTCTTCGCGAGTTCTCATCAGGCCGTCTTAGACTACGCTTACACGAACTTCGTCGCCCCCGGGATCGCGATCTTCGGTTCCGGCATCGGGCCCCAAGCGTAAGTCGCCGGCGTCATGTTCTCTTGGCTGTTCATCGCCTGTTCCCAAGTGATCTTCTTCGCCGTGTAGCTCGCCATGCGTCCCATGATCGCCAGCATCGTGCTGCGGGCCATGTATTGCGTGTTGTTGATGATGTTGCCCGAGCGGAGGCCGGCGAAGAGCTCGTCGTGCTCGGTTTGATGCATCGTGTTCTTCGGGCCTTTGTAGCGCCAGGTGGTCTTGCCGTCGCGCGTGGCAACCGTCGGCTTTTCCAAGAGGCAATTCGCTTTCGAGCCCATCACATACGTGCTCACTTCGCCGCTGACCCCTTCGATTTGGCAGCTATTGAAGAACACGCGCACGCCGCCGGCGTATTCGTAGACGACCGCGTGGTGGTCGAAGATGTTGCCGCGTTCGGCACCGAGCCGCGATTGCAAACCGCCGAGCGAAGTGCAAGAGATCGGCGGCTCGTCGTTCATTACCCACGCGGCCTTGTCGAGGCTGTGGATCGCTTGCTCGACGATGCCGTCGCCCGAGAGCCAAGTGTAGTAGTACCAATTGCGGAGTTGGTATTCCATGTCGCTCCAGCCCGACTCGCGCTTGAGCATCGGCCACTTCGGCAAGCCCGGCGTGTTGTACTGCGCATGCACGGCGATCGTCTCGCCGATCGCCCCTTCGCGCACTTGCTCCATCGCGCCTCGCACGCCGAAGTCGTAGCGCCAGCACAGGCCTGAGACGACGGCGAGATTCTTCTTCTTGGCTTCTTCGCCGGCGGCGAGCACTCGATGGATGCCGAGCGCATCGACCGCGACCGGCTTCTCGGCAAACACATGCAAGCCGGCCTTCACGGCATACTCCATGTGTTCCGGTCGGAAGTGCGGCGGCGCGGCCAGCAGCACGACGTCGATGCCCGAGTCGCAAACCTTTTTGTAGTTGTCGAAGCCCGTGAATTGGCGCTCGGCCGGCACATCGATCTGCTCGGCGATGGGAGACTTCTTCAAGTTCTCCAAGCTCGATTTCAGCGCATCGGGAAACGCATCGCCGACGGCGACGAGCTTCACGTTCTTATCCGCCTTGAGCGCTTGCGCGGCCGCTCCGGTTCCGCGTCCGCCGCAACCGACCAAGCCGACCTTGAGCACATCGCTTCCGGCCGCGTGTGCGCTGCGGGCGATCGACAGTTCGCTCGCGATCGCACCGGCGGCGACAATCGCTCCGCTCGACTTCATGAACTCGCGACGGGACGAAGCGGAACTATCGGAAGAACGCGCAGGACTGCTCATCGCAAACCTCTTCGGTTTTTGGGGGCGTGATGGATCGAAGGCGGGGATCGAGCCTCTGCGCACAGCTCGCCGCAAAGCGACGAAGCGCGCCGAAAAGCTCGACCGGAAAGGGCTTCCCTATCTTCGGAGATCAAGGGCTCGCTGTCAAAGGTTTGCCGGCGGCTCCGGAAACGAAGCGAGGCTCGGACATTTTGACGTGTACGAGCCTCGCCGTGATATTTCGAAGTTGGGGGGCGGGCTTATTCGCCCGTATCCACATCCCACCACCACTGCCCTGGCTTAAGGTTTTGGAGCGAGACTTGTTTGCGGGCTTGGGCGATCTTGCCTTCTTGGTCTTCGAGTTGGTTGTCGGTGGCGAGTGCTTGGCGTGGTTGGATGGTAACTCCGCCGGCGACGGGGGTGAGAAGTCGATTCCCCTTCCAGACGCTGGTCACGACGGTGTCGACCTGGACGGGAGCGGTGTAGGTCTGGATCGGGAACTTCTCTTCGCTCAGGAAGGTCGTCATCGGCCGCTCGGTTTTGCCGTAGTAGTCGTGCTGCTGCATGAAGGCGGCGGCGACGGTGAGGTCGATGAGGTTGCGGAGCTGCGCGTAGATCGGCTTCCGCGCGGCGAGCTCGGCGTACTTGGCCGTGAAGGCGGTGGTGAACAAGAGGCTGGCGCGATTCTTCTCGCCGGCCGCGACGGAACGCTTGCCGTCGGCCAACACGACTTCCTTCTCGTCGACCAGCTTCACGCCGTCGCCGACGAGTTCCATCGCTTGTCCGTCTTCCGAGACGCGGACGCATTTGTAATCGGGGACGAAGAACCAGCGGAACAAGGCGTTCCGGGCCATGCTCGGGTCGGCCTTGTCGATGAAGGTGGTCATCTTGACTTGCGGCGGCTCGAGCCCGACGCCGATCAGCTTCATGCGATAATCGGCTTCGACCAAGACCTGCGCGAAGTGGGTCGTGGGCGCGACTCCCATGATGCGGACGGTTTGCAAGCCGAGGTTGGTGCGCAAGCCGTCGACGATGAACTGAGTGTCGTTCGGCGTGGCTTGGCCGCCGAGATTGCGGAGGAACTCCTGCATCCGCTGGAGCCCTTCCTGCGTCGGGTCGATCGAACAGCCGACGACCGGTCCGCCGTTTTGTCCCGGAGCGTAGGCCCGCATCGCGGCGACGAGATCCTGCAACTCCAGCACCGGTCGACCGGTCGTGAGTCCGATGGTCCGTCCGGAGAGATCGTCGACCCAGCCTTCGGCGGGCCCGGCGATGACGATGTCGCCCGAGTCGGGATAGCAGAAGACGTACTTGATGCGGGTGAGGCCGGCGAGGTACTTCATTTCATCGGTCGGCTTGCGATCATTCGCGGCTTGGGCCTCGACCGCTTGCTCCAAGCGCGTGATCGAGACGTAGCGGAGCTTGCTGCCGACGGCCAAGTTGCCCGGTCGAGCCGCTTTGGCGCTCTGCACCTGAGCCCGCATCAATTCGCCGGTCGGGTCCGTCACCGTGTGCATCCGCAACACGCCGTTCGCATCCACGATCACGCCAGCAGCGGCAGCTCCACCGCCACCTTGACCAAGCGCGTCGGACGAAGATACCGCGACTAGCGCAATGCCCGAGAGCAAGAGCGCGAGAGCGTGAATCGGATTGCGTCGCGAAAGCATGACCGTGATTCTCTGTGATCGTTGATTGCGAGTCGTTTCGAGAGGCCGTGGTTCAGGGAGCAAGGCCTTACGAACCGACAAGGGTCGACCTGGGCCTTAAGTAACTGTGGCTGTGGAGATCGTTAATCCCACCACCACTGCCCTGGCTTAAGGTTTTGGAGCGAGACTTGTTTGCGGGCTTGGGCGATCTTGCCTTCTTGGTCTTCGAGTTGGTTGTCGGTGGCGAGTGCTTGGCGTGGTTGGATGG
>JAIOPP010000038.1 GCA_021413845.1 Planctomycetia bacterium
CTAGAAAAACATGACCGGAGAAGCTTCTCTTCTCTTTTCCGGTTTCATGTTTCCGGTTTCTAGTTTTCCCGCGCAGCGTTACAGCACCACCGGATGTTCGAGCTTGATCGTGGCGGTTTCGATCGCTTCTAGGCGTTCGCCGATCGCGTCGGCCCAGCGGCCGAGCGCCATCAACGGGAAGTAGATGCGATAGTAATGGTATTTCAAATAGAAGACGCGCGGGAAGCCGGTGCCGGTGAAGTCGGCCTCGTCCCAGGAGCCGTCGGTCTTTTGCGTGTCGACGAGGTAGCGGACCCCGCGGGCGACGGCTTCGTGTTCGTGCAGGCCGGCGGCCAAGAGCCCCATCACGGCCCAAGCGGTTTGCGATGGGGTCGCATTGCCGGAACCGCGGAGGCGCGGGTCGTCGTACGTGTCGCACGACTCGCCCCAAGCGCCGCTCGGTTGTTGGCAGCAGAGGAGCCAATTCGCCCCGGAGATCATCAGCGGATCTTCCGGTCCGACGCCGACGGCCTTCAAACCGGTGAGCACTTGCCAGGTGCCGTAGATATAGTTCACGCCCCACCGACCGAACCAGCTGCCGTCGGCTTCTTGCGTCTTGCGTAAGTAAGCGAGCGCGCGATCGACCGCCGGATCGCCGATGCGCCGGCCGAGCGTGCCGAGCGCTTCGAGCACACGGCCCGTCAGGTCGGGCGTGCTGGGGTCGATCATGGCGTTGTGGTCGGCGAACGGCACGTAGCAGAGGAGTTCGAGGTCGTTGTCGCGGTCGAACGCTCCCCAACCGCCGTCTTGGTTCTGCATCGAGAGCATCCAGCGCTCGGCTCGTTGCAAGGCGGAGGTGGTGCGACGCAAGCGCGAGGCTTCTTCATCGCGCTCGGCGGGTCGGCCTTCGCCGGCTTCGACGAGCACGCGGAGCTCCGGCGGCAGCAGGGCCGTCGAGGTCGGGGCATATTGCTCGGCGAGCGCCATGCATACCATCGCCGTGTCGTCGACGTCGGGATAGTAATCGTTTTCGTATTCGAAACACCAGCCGCCGGCCGGAGCGTCGACCGTTTCGCACCAATCGCCGCGGCGATCGATCTGGCGATCGAGCAGCCACTCGATGCCGTGTCGCACCGCACTGTGGTTGGTCGGTAGGCCGCCGTCGGCCAAGGCTCGCAACGTGATCGAGGTGTCCCACACCGGCGACTTGCAAGGCTGCAAGTGAGCCGTCTTTTTATCTTCGATCAACAGCGCGTCGAGCCGTTCGACGCAGTAGCGCATCTCGGGCGAGTCGTCGGCGTAGTCGAGGCACCGGAGCGCGATGATGCTCCAGACCATCGGCGGAAAGATTGCGCCGAGGCCGTCGCTGCCGGTAAAGCGATCGAGCATCCAGCGCCGGGCCTTCTGCAACGACTTCTTTCGGAGGGGCTTGATGTTCAAGCGCTCGAGCGTCTTGAGCCCGCCGTCGATGGTGCGGAAGAACCGATCCCAGCTAAAGATGCCGCTGCCCCCCTTGAGGCCTGGGCAGCGAAGCTCCGGCCAGTCGGCAGGGTGCTTGAGAAACAGTTCGCGAATGCCGAGCGCGGGGTCGAGTTCGGCGACCGGGCGATAGGCCCACATGATCGCCATCGGCACGACGATCGTGCGGCTCCAAGCGCTCATGGCGTAGATGTTGATCGGGAACCATTTCGGCAGCAGCATCATCTCCGGCGGCACGGCCGGGCATTGATCGTAGGAGATCTGCCCCAGCAGCGCGAGATAGAACCGCGTGAAGCTGTTCACGGCGTCGGCACCGCCGTGGAGCAAGATTCCCTTGCGGGCCTTTTGCATCTCGGCGCTCGACGGCTCGTGGCCGGTGAGCTTCAGCGCGAAGTAGGCTTTCACGCTGATACTGATATCGAACTTGCCGCCCGGATACTGCGACCAGCCGCCGTCGGCGTTTTGTTTTTCGAGGATGTAGCGAGCGCATTTCAGGGCGATCTCGCTGTCGTGCTTCCCGAGGAAGGCGAGGAGCAGGATGTACTCGCTCTCGAGGATCGTGTCGCCTTCGAGCTCGGCACACCAAGAGCCGTCGTCGGCTTGCTCACCGAGCAGCCATTGACGCGTGCGCGAGATCGCTCGTCGCAAGGGAGCGGCCAGCCGCTGATGTTCGGGCTCGGCCATGGTGAGGGTCGACGATGAGAAGTCCACTCGATGTCCATCCATGGACACGAGACGAATGCCGCGGCGAAGTTCCATGCCGGTTACCTTCGTTCGTAGTTGTCGGCGTTCATCCTTGATTCGCCGGCCCGACGAGCTCGGTCGTGGGCACCGATTAGCTTATGAAACCGTCCCCGGATCGACAAGGGGATTCAGCCCAACAAGGCGAGTGCCGGCACTCGCGCGCCGGTGCGCTCGAAGCGCCGCTTGCGATCGAGCTAGCTTCGCGCACCCGAAGCGTCGACCCGGCTTGCCTAGAGAGATGCTTGCCAAGGATATGCCTGCTCCAAGAACATGGCCGGCCCAGCGTCGGCTTAGGGGGCGTCTTTCGCGAAGGTGGCGCTGCGCGCGGCGACCAAGTGGTTGATCGCTTCATTGGCAGGCCGGATCTCGAAGGGGCCCATCTTCACGCCCGGATGTTTCGACATCAGCGCGATGGCGTGGTGCATGTCGCGGGCTTCCAGCAGCAGGATGCCGCCGAGTGTTTCCTTGGTCTCGGTAAACGGACCATCCGTGGCTTGAACGTTCCCGGCCTGCATGCTTAGCGTCACCGCTTTCGTCGCGGAGTCGAGCGCTTCGCCTCCAAGGAAATGCCCGCCTCGCCGCAGCTCATCGTCGTAGGCAAAGCACTCTTCCATCATGCGCAGCCCTTCTGCCGGCGGAAGCTCGGCAAACTTCGCCTGATCGATGAACCCTAGACAGACGAATTTCATACGACTCCTCCTGCGATGCCGCTTGGCCGGTGACTCTGTGTTGCCAGTGACGCTGCGTTGCCGCGCTCGCTCGGTACGACTCTTGCCAAGCGCTCGCACGATAATGGAATGTAGTCGAACGAGCCGGGCCGAGATCGACACCAATCGACAACGCGGCCGAAGTTTTTTCCAGAAACCGGAGCGGCCTTCGCCCCTAAGGCGACGTCGGCAGAATGACGACCCCCAGCGAGTACACGTTGCCGCTCCGCCGGCCGATGCCGTGAATGCCGACGATCAGCGAGCCGTCGCCGACCGGCGGCAGGAGGTCGTCGCTCGCCGAGCCGTAGACGGGGCTCTCGTAGGCGTCGCTCGGGTCTAAGCCCTGCGTCGTCAATCGCATGTAAGTCAGCTTGAGCGCTTGGATCCGCAAGCCGCCGCACATTTGAATCCGCCCGACGGCGTAGCCCGGCTTCGCTTCGAGATGCAGCTTCTTCTCGCCGGCGTACCCTTGCCGCTCCCCGATCACTTTCCCTTTCGACGTCAGAAAGATCGGAAACAAGCCGCGAACGACCGGGCTCACGTCGTTCGCCATCGGCGGAGGAGCGACCGTGATGTCGAAGCCGATCAGCACGCCGCCGTCGGCGGGAAGGTCGCGATAGAAGTCGAACTGCGTCTTCGCTTTTTCCGAGCGGACGTCGATCGTCTGACCGCCGGCTTCCGCGGCGCGGATCGCTGCCGAAGCTTTCGCCGGCAGCGGCGTGTGGTTCCGCTCCGGGTCGCTCGTCATTTGCTCCAGCGGAACCGCGGCGGCCGAGAAGTTCGCCGCCGGCGGCGCCGACGTTTGCGGCTGCGGGAGCTGCCCCGCCGTGACGCGTCGCAGGTAGACCTGATCGGCGGGACTGAATTGCCCCAGCGGCACGTCTTGGTCCATGCCCGTCTTCAACTTCAAGGTCACCACGCCGCGGGAACTGATCCTGACGAACTCGGCCTCGATCGTCGTGCCGTTGACGGACGTCCAGGTGCGCGGCGCGGCTTCGGCGGAAGACAGGTTCGCCGACGCCAGAACGAGCACTAATCCGCAAACCACGCTTCGCTGCCACGACTTCATCGGGAGTTCCCTTCGTTTCCAGCCTGAACAAGAAATAGCGAGCAAGAGTGTACCGCACGCCTTTGCGAACGGCTACGGAAATCGACGGGCCCGGCACCCTGGAAGCGGGAGTCGGTATCGTTCGAGCGCTCGGCTAGGCTACGTCGGAAGTTTCCGCCGACGCTCGCGCCACGATCTCCTCCACAAGCTCGCTCTTGGCGCGCGCATAGGCGTTCATGTCGGGCCAGTCTTCCTTCGCAAGCTTCCGCTTGAGCGCCTCATAACGGAGCCGATCTTCGGCGTGGGTCCGGAGACGGTTCCGGAACGCGAGGTGCCGAGCCACCTCGACACAGCCGGCGGAGAAGACGTGGATGTGAACGTCGAGCTCCGGGGTCCGAAACATCCGGTGTTCGTGCCACTGAGGTTCGCGAACTCGCAGCAGATACCCGACGGCCAGCAACGCCGGGAAGTAAGCCGCCTCGTTCGCGGAATCCTCGACGACGACATCGATATCGATGATCGGCTTGGCGGCCAGCTCGGGCACGGCGGTGGAACCGACATGC
The DNA here is from genome assembly GCA_021413845.1 of Planctomycetia bacterium. Classification (NCBI taxonomy): domain Bacteria; kingdom Pseudomonadati; phylum Planctomycetota; class Planctomycetia; species Planctomycetia bacterium. The sequence continues at coordinate 4,521 of JAIOPP010000038.1, forward strand.
TCGACGACCAGCGCCTGCCGCCCCAAGGCCTGCGCGAGAATCGCGGCGTGCCACCGAAACTTCTCCGGCCACCGCGGATCGTAATCGACGACGACGATCTCGCGCTTTTCGATCCCGCCGATCAAGACTTCGCTCTTGGCTTATGGGCTAATGCTAGGGATAACTGTGTTCTAGTCTTCGGCGAGTGGACGCAAAAAGAGACGCTGACGCGCGACGTCGATCAATGCGCCATGTGCGACGAGTAAGTCGTTCCCCAGCATGCCATCGAAGGATGCCTGGCCGGGTTTTTTAGCGGAGGTGGTGTCGCCGGACCAATAGTAGGGCCACGCGTGAATCGAGCTCGTCGCGAACGAGTTGATCTTCAACGACTCGATTCGACAAGAATCGTATTCCTCACCTCGCTGCACGGCCGGGTCGACGTCGGATTTCCAACGTATTCCTTTGGCCTTGGTGCCGATGACGTCGAGCCAAGTCGAAGGGGAACCGGTGTAAAGACGCAAAGTCAAATCGATCGAGTCGACCTTCACGGCTCGCGTCAAAAAACCCTGGTGATCTCGCGCAAGGTCAATGCAATCGTAGCCTTTCAAAGCCAATCGGTTGCGCACTACATCTCCTTTCGCAAGCGACGGCACCGCGCCGGTCGGCTGGATATACAGGCGTAAACGGGAGAAATCGATGATCGCGGCGCGCGAGCGAAGCAGGTCCCCTCCGATCACACCATCGAGATGGGGATCGCCGAATTCTCCTAAGTGCTTGTTGATGTCGGACAGGTCTTCAGGGCATGCGCGCACCCGTATCGAGGTGCTCGGAGTAAGCCGCATCGAGGCAATGAGACAAGAGTCTGCCGCTCTAACGGCGGCGCGCGCGGGATCGCCGTCGGCTTCCCATAAAAGTCCGATACCTTGCGTTCGGATGCGATCAAGAGACGTCGCCGCTTGGCTGGCTTCGATCATCATGTGCAGTTGATATTCGCCGATCCCGACGGTCGTGCTGAGATAGCCGGACTTCAACCGCTGGAGCTCAAGGCCGACATAGCCTTGCGACTCGAAGGCCTTAAGGAGCATGTCGCCGGCGACTGTCTGCGGATCGCTTCCCCGCGCCGAAGTAAAAGAGATTGCGACGAACAACGCTAGAAGTAGGAAGTGACGAGAGTGAGGCATAACTTCACGGCAAGTAAAGTTTCAATGCGGATTCAGCATATCGCCGCGTCAATGGAGCGATTGGTTAGACGTCTTACTCTCCCTGCACGGCGAACGACCCATTCTAGTGCGGCCTACCCATGCCGGATATCGATTCCGCGGAAAACAAGGAAGCAATAGTTGGTCGTCGCGAGGCCGGCGGCTATGTTGGGTCAGTAGTCAGTGCCTCGAACCTTCGCTGCAGCGAGCCTAGCGATGACCTCAGCCGTTCGGTACGTCAGGCGGGAACTTTCCGAAGTGAAACCGTGGATCGAGACGTGCGGTCTTATTCGGCCGTTGATCGAAGCCGCCGACGGGGCCGCCGGTGAAGTTCACCATTTGGAGATCACCGACGCGAAGCTGCATTATCACAAGCGGACGGACGAGTTCTACTACGTCCTGTCGGGCCAAGGTCGCATGGCGCTGGACGACGCGGAGATCGAGCTTCACGAAGGGGTCGTCGTCTACGTTCCGCGCGGCACGAAACACCGCGCGTGGGGCGATCTCAAAGTCCTCGTGGTCTGCATTCCCAACGGCGTCCTCGACGACGTTCATGAAGTCGACTGAGAGGTCGGAAGAGCGACGTCGCCGACGTAGAGTTCGATCTAAGCAAAACTCCTCCGGCTTCGACCATCGCTCCGATCCAGCCGGATCAGATGAGGTCGTGCGGGCGGGTTGCGCGGCGGGCTCGGCTGCAGTCGTGGCAGATGCCGCTGATGATCAGCCGGTGGCCGGTCACGCGGAACTGATGTTCTCGTCCCACGGCGTCGCGCAGGCGCTTCACTTCGTCGCTCGAAAACTCGATCAGTTTGTCGCACTTCGTGCAGTGCAGATGGTCGTGTTGAGGGTAGCCGTAGTCGTGTTCATACACGGCCCTACCGCCGAGCGTCATCTTGCGCAGCAGGCCGGCTTCGACGAGCTCGCTCAGCGTCCGGTACACGGTCGGCCGGCTGACCTTCTTCGGGCCGACGAGCGTTTGCAATTGCGCGAGCAGATCGTCGGCGTCGAAATGTTCGTGTCGTGAGAAGACTTGCTCGACGATGATGCGGCGCTGCTGCGTGACCCGTTTGCCGCGGCTTTGCAGATATTCTTCCAACCGCTGCACGGGCGTGAGCGCGACTTCGACGGTGACGAGCGAATAATCTTGATTCATACTTTTGGTCGCATGCCCCGGCCGATCGGAGCGCTGACGAAAAGAATCGGCGACGAAAACGAAAAAGGGAGCCGGCCCGAAAGCACGGCTCCCTTATTCTACACCAAACCGGCGAACTCGCGACGGGGCAGGTCCGTCGTGGGTGAGAAACCGGGCTGTTTTCGTGGGTTTATGCCCGCCGGGCTTTTAATATCCCGGCCGACGCAAACCCGTAGCTGCTGTGACTCGGCGAAACGCCTGTTGCGTTAGGTTAGGCGATTTCGTCGAGGAAGGCGTTGAGGGCGGCGTCGAGCTTGCCCGAGGTCTCATACGTGCCGTCGGCGATCGCGGCCTTGATCGCGGCAACCCGATCTTGGCGGATGTCGGGCACTTGGTGAACTTGGTCGATGAAGCTCGCGGCCGACGAGATCTGAACTTCGTCTTGCGGCTGAGCGCTCGAGGTGGTCTGCGGCGCGTCGATCTTGCGCGAATGCGGAGCGCTCAAGCTTTGAACCCCGTGAACTCCGTTGGCACCGTAAATCTGCATGTCATTACTCCCCTGCTAGTGGTCGTCGCTCGTTGCGAGGTTCTCGAAGTGCGCGTCTGAGTCAGACGTATCGCACTCTTTCGCGCTGGGCGAACCGACGTTTCTGCTGGAACGGACGATATTGTCTGGAACTGAAAACGACCGGCGTCTTAAAAACACTCGGAAAAGATTTCGAACGGAATCTGGCTTCCGTTCGGCGAGGTTCGCCGTGGCTCGTTCGAACTCTCGACGGCCCCAGGTACAGGGCCGCGGCACGAAGGTCGTTTCCAAACGCGAACGCTCGGAAGAATCGTGCGGGGAGGTCGAATGAATGTCGCGCGGGTTTTAGAACATCGTCGAACGGACTGATCTGCTACTCAAACCGAACTCTGTGGTCGCCGACTTGCGTCGGCAGCGCTGTGAGTCATGTCCGTTCGACTGGCAGGCGCGAAAACTCTCCGCCCTGTTCATCGACCGGCTCACGACCCCGATTCCAACTTTCTTGTTCCGAAGCGTCTTGTGACGAAACCTTAGTTTTCGCCAACGATTCCGAATGTGCCGAAGGTTGCAAATCGCATGAGCAAGTCGTCGGCGGCGTCGGGCTTAGGTTGCCTCATCGTCGAGGTCGCACCAAGTGTCCCGTTGCCTCCGACACTCACTCCTACGCTCCGCTTGTAAGGCTTGTTCGTATCGCAACGAAAACTTTTCGGGAGGCTTCCGGTCTGCATGCGCTGAGAGCAACGGTGCTCTTGAAATCGCACGTTCGGCAGGGAGCCCTAATTGTGGCCGCGGATTATAGCCACGCTTCGGAAAACCCAACAAGAGCGGTCGTACGGCAGGCACTCGACCCGAGCGCCAACGGGGGGCTGCGGAGAGTTGGGGGGGAATTTTACGGGAATCGTTCCGACCGAGCGAAACTTTTACGGTTCTGCAAGGTTTCATGTTGTTGCACTGCCGGCGTCGCGGCATTCGGCCCCTGCCGCATGCATAGCCGAAGCGGCCGACGCCTTCCTTCCCCACCCGTTTCTCGGAGAGCATCGCAATGTCCCGTTTACTACACAAACTCTTGGCCGCTTCCGCCCTAGCGGTCGGCACGACGTCGGCCTTTGCCGAAGACACGGCCCGGTCGAAAGATGCCCCGCCGACGCGAGAAGGGCAATCGGCCCCGCGCCCCGAACACGCCGAGTTGTTCAAGCGGCTCGATGCCGACGGCGACGGCAAGCTTGCCGTCGGAGATGTACCTGAAGAGCACCGGCGCTTGTTCGAGCGCTTAGTGCAAGGGAACGACAAAGACAAAGACGGGAAGCTCACGCTCGACGAGTTCAGCGCCGGCTTGGTGCAAGAAAACCGCCGCGGCGAAGAAAGCCGCCGCGATGCCGGCCCAGGAGCTGGACCAGGGCCCGGTCCAGGCGATGGCCCGCGGCGCGATGGCCGCGAAGGAGAAGTACGCCGGCCGTTCCCGGGCTCGCCGGTGTTGCTCGCGCTCGATGCGAACCGCGATGGCGAGCTTTCGGCCGAAGAGATCGCCGCGGCCTCCTCAGAGCTACGCAAGCTCGATAAGAACGGCGACGGAAAGTTAACGCACCAGGAAATCGCCCCGCAACCGCCGATGGAAGGCGGACCGCGCGGCGTCGGGCCGGATGGGCCACGCCCCGGGCCGGGCGATATCCTCAAGAGCCGCGATGCGAACGGCGACGGCAAGCTCAGCAAGGAAGAAGCCCCCGACCGGATGAAGGAACACTTCGAGCGGATCGATGCGAACAAAGACGGCTTCGTCGACGAAACCGAACTCCGGCAGGCTTTCGCCGGCGCCGGACGAGGCGACGCCGGCCCGCCGCGCGAAGGCGGCCCGGGCGAACGTCGTAAGCCGGATGGTGAACGTGGCCCCGGTGAACGTAAGCCGGATGGCGAGCCGAGCGGCGAACGTCGCGAGGCGATCATGAAGGACTCCGACGAACGCTTCAAAGCCGCCGATAAAGACGGCAACGGCAAGCTCAGCAAGGAAGAAGTTCCGGAAAAGGTCCGCGACAACTTCAGCAAAATCGATCAAAACGGCGACGGCGGAATCGATCCGGGCGAGATGCGCGAAGCCGGCCGACGCTTGGGCGGCGGCAAGACGGAAGGCGATCGCCCGAAGGAGCGAGGCGTCGAAGGGAAGAAGATGGAAGACCGAAAGACCGAGGATCGAAAGACTATCGATAAGAACGATAAGAACATTGATAAGAAGCCCGAAGATCGGAAGAGCATCGACAAGAACTCCGAAGGCAAATTCGACGGTCGGAAACCGACTCGCGACGGCGACGCTAAAGACGGCGCCAAAGATGGCGAGAAGCGCGAAGAGCGCAAGAAGGACGCCGGAAAAGACGAGTCGGGCAAGAAAGAAGAGCGGGTCAAGAAAGACGACGCTCCCAGCAAGGACGACGCCCCGAAAAAAGACGACGCTCCGCGTAAGTAACGACTAGGCGTTCGGCATCCGTGCTGAAGTTCACAAGCCCGCCGACCGATCGAACCTTCGATCGGTCGGCGGGCTGTTTTCGTTTCGGCGGGTTCCCAGTGGGCGAAAGGGAACCGGTAAGAACGATTCCGAGGCGGTTTTCCTATTCCGGTGATATTTCCGACTTTTAGCGTGAACCTGAACCGACCAGCGGCATCTAACGTAGTATCGGATAGCGAGAAACATTTAGGCACGGAATTCGCTTAGTAAGTTGCAGCAGCCCGAAAGACTTTGCCCGCACGCATCGAGGAGGCAGCCATGTTCCCCAAAGAATCCTTCCCGCCCGACTCTTCCAAGGCCCCGACGGCGAACGCTCTGCCGTTGGATGTCGCCTCGGCCGACGACTACGAAGTGTTCGGCTTGTGGATGAATGTGCAGCTTTCGGCTCTCGTGGCCCGGTGGAAACATTTGGCCGCTCCGAATTCCGACACCCTCGGCGAGAACCGGAACCGCGCGTTCGGTGCGCCGCACAAGGCGAAGTAGTCGGCCGTCAGCCTCGGCGGCTTTCGGCCGCCTCGGCCCGGCATGTTGCCTTTTTGAACGGCAGCCGGTGCCTGCGGAGTGGTCAATTCGCGACGTCCGCCAAGTCGGGGCAACATTCGCCCCGAGATTTTTCGGAGCTCTTCCCGACTTCTTTTTCGGCGTGTCCGGGCCCGACCTTCTCGCCCGCCCGCTCCGATCCCTGACGGCACTTCCGCCCGCTCGGCGATGTGCCGCTCTTTTTTCGATCTCAACATCGGTCGATTCCTAACCGGTCTGCTTGAGCTCTTCGTGTAGGGGCTGAGTGCCGGTCGCTTCGAGCCGATCGGCTCCGTCCGCCGCCGCTTGCGTCTGCCGGAGCGGCGGTCTAACTTGGCTCTCGCGATGCCCACCTATCATGGAGCCCACCTTATGTCTTGCTCGCTCACGCCTGGCCAGTTCACCTCTCGTTTGATGAAGGTTTTCGCGCTCGCCGCCTTCGTCGTCGGTTCGGTCGTCGCCGGCGTGTCCGAGCTTCGAGCCGCCGAACTGGCTTGGCCGGTCCCCGAGTGGCAGACCGCGAAGCCGGAAGAGGCGGGCATGAGCGCCGCCGGAGTGGCGAAGGTCGGCGAGTGGCTCAAGGCGAGCGGTGCCAAGACCGGGCTCCTGGTGCGGGGCGGCAAGATCGTCGGCGAGTGGTACTTCGACGGCGCCTCGGCCGATACGAAGCTGATCGTGTACAGCACGACCAAGTCGTTTGCTTCGACCGCGGCCGGCCTCGCCATCGCCGACGGCAAGCTCTCGCTCGACACGAAGGTCGGCGAGTTGCTTCCCGACGTGAAGCCCGAAGGGAAGAAGAACGTCACCGTGCGCCAGATCATCAGCATGGACACCGGGCTGCACAACAACAGCGGCATCGGCCAGATGCCGAAGCTCTTCAGCTATTCGTTGTTCGAAGCGCCGATGGATCACGAGCCGGGCAAGCATTGGAACTACAACAACACCGGGCTCGCGTTGCTTTCGCCGGTCATGAAGAAGGCGACCGGCAAGGAAGTCGATCAGGTCTTGAAGGAAAAAGTGTTCTCGAAGATCGGCATCGGCGAGAGCGATTGGAAATGGGACACGCGCGAAGACCACACGATCCCCTATAGCGGGCTGCATATCACGGCCCGCGGCTTGGCGAAGTTCGGCCTGCTGTTCCTGCGCGAAGGAAAATGGAAGGACGAGCAAGTCGTGCCGGCTGCCTGGGTGAAGGAAGCGACCGGCTCTTCGCAAGCGATGAACCCGGAGTACGGCTACCTGTGGTGGAACAACACGACGGGTAAGAAGTGGCCCGGCGTGCCGAAGGACGCCTATGCCGCACTCGGCCGCTCGGACAACAGCATGCTCATCGTGCCGAGCCTGGACCTGATCGTGCTCCGCACGATCGGCGACGACCAAGACAAGAGCCGCAAGATCAAGATCGCGGAATTGTTCCTAGCCGCATGTGAAGCGGTGGAAAAGAAGTAGGAGTGGTCGGTGGCCAGTGGCCGGTGATCAGTGATCAGTGATTCAGACGCCGGAGTTGAGCGCCACGTCAGCGCTCCCTCCGGCGTTTGCGTTTGTGATTTGCTATTTGAAATTTGTTTGTCTTTTGAGATTTGTCTTTTGTGATTTCCTTCTATAGCCCTCTTCTTGCGCTGCACGTTCTCGACTACGCCGTCGTCGTCGGCTATCTCGTCGGCATGCTTTGGCTCGGAGCGTATTTCTCGCGCACGCAGAACACGAGCGACGAATACTTTTTGGCGAGCCGGCGCATCCCCTGGTTCGCGATCGGCCTGAGCATCATCGCCACGCTCATGTCGAGCCTCACCTACGTCTCGGAGCCGGGCGAGGTCTGGAAGTCGGGCATCACGAACATGCTCGGCAAGATGCTCGCGATTCCGTTCGAGATGGCGCTCGTCTGGCTGGTGCTGATCCCGTTCCTGACGAAGCTGCGCTACACCTCGGCCTACGAATACCTCGGCGATCGCTTCGGCGCGGCGACGAAGTGGCTCGGCATCGTCCTGTTTATGTGGCTGGCGATTTCGTGGATGGGCTTCATCGTCCTCGTTTCGAGCCGCATCTTGGCCGTCGCTTCCGGTTTGAATCTGATGCTCGTCGTGGCCGTGGTCGGAGTCGTGGCGACTTTGTACACCGTTGCCGGCGGCTTGCGCGCCGTGATTTGGACCGATGTCGTGCAGGTGGTGCTCATGCTCGGCGGCGCGCTGATGACGCTCATCTATGTCGCAGTGCAAACGTCGAGCACGCCGGCCGATTGGTACGCGCTCGTCGTCCAGCGCCATGCGACGAAGCAACTCGAGTGGTTCAGCGTCGACCCTTTCACACGATCGACGATTCTTACCGTCGCCGCGAGCATGTTCGTGTGGCACGTTTGCACGCACGTCAGCAACCAAATGACTGTGCAACGCTACTTCTCGGCCGGTTCGCTCACCGCGGCTCGCCGCAGCTTCGTCGTCGGCTCGCTCACGGGAGTGTCGATCAACTTGCTGCTGCTCGTCGTCGGCCTCGCGCTCTACTTTTATTACTATCCGCAAGCGCGACCGGAAGGGGTGCTGCCGACCGGCAAGGAAGCCGACATGATCTTTCCGCTCTTCGCCTTGCGCCGGCTGCCGGCAGGCTTGGCCGGTGCTTGGCTGGCGGCGATGCTCGCCGCCGCGATGTCGAGCATCGACTCCGGCATCAACTCCGCCTCGTCGGTCTTGTCCGTCGAATGGAATCGGGCCCATCCCGACCGCGCGCCCGATAGCGAGAAGAGCTTAGCCGGCGTGAAGCTCTCGACGCTGCTGCTCGGCCTGTTCGTCACCGCCGCCGCTTACGGGCTCGACGTGCTGACCCGCGATCGGAACATCATCGACATGATGGGCCGGAGCTTTAATTGCTTCACCGGCCCTCTCGGCGGCCTGTTCTTCCTCGGCATCTTCGTGAAGCGGTGCGGCAACGCAGGCGCCACGACCGCCGGCCTCGTCGGGCTCGCCGTCAGCATCGGCCTAGCATTCGGCCAAGAACTCTTCGGCCTGGCGCAATCCCCCAGCTTCACCTGGGTCCAACCCTGCTCACTGGCCGCAACGCTCGTCGTCGGCACAGTATCCTCAATTCTTCGCCCTCGGAGAGAAGGTGGCGGCGCAGCCGACGGTTGAGGGTCAACTCCGCAGCTGAGTACGGATCGCAGTAAGATTGAACAGCGCCCCTCATCCGGCCTTCGGCCACCTTCTCCGCGTGGGACAAGGATTTCGCGTATGCTACGCGCGGCCGGCGGCGTCGGCTAAGATGGCCGACTTCACGGCCGTTCGTCCGTCGCACACGCCCCACCGAGGCTCGTCACCATGTCCGCAACGCTCCGCTGCTTTTCGTTCGCTCACTGGTTCGGCATCGCGTCCCTCGCGGCGACGTTGCTCGGCTGCAACCCGCCGACGGCACCGAAGACTTCCGGCTCAGCGACTTCAGCAGCGACCGGATCTTCTAGTGTCGTGGTCGCAACGCCGACGGCAACCACTCCGATTGCTGCAGCACCTACCGCTTCCGCACCTACACTTTCCGCATCATCGACTTCGACGCCGAGTGCCGCTTCCACTGCAACACCTTCCACCCCCTGGACCGGCAGCAAGCTCACTTCCGCCGAGATCGACGCCGGTTGGCTTTCGCTCTTCGACGGCAACACGCTCTACGGTTGGGAGCCTGCGAGCGAGGCCGATTGGAAGGTCGTCGACGGCACGATCACGGTCGCCACCGGTAAGCCGGGCCTCCTCTGCACGACGAGCGACTTCGGCGACTACGAGTTCAAGTGCGACTTCAAAGCTCCGGAGAAGACCAACTCCGGCATCTTCCTGCGCACGCCGCTCAAGCCGACCGATGCGAAGACCGATTGCTACGAGCTCAACATCGCCGCGCCGGAAGTGAGCCCGTTCTCCAATGGCGGGTTCGTCGGCCGCGTGAAGGCGACGAAGTATATCGCCGCGACCGAGTGGCGCACGTACGACGTCTCGGCGGTCGGCGGGCATTTCGTCATCAAGATCGACGGCGAAACGGTTCTCGATTACACCGACCCCACGCCGGTCGGCCGAGGCCGCATCGGGCTGCAACTCAACTCGGGCGAAGTCGCCTTTCGCAACATCAAGCTCAAGCCGCTCGGCCTCAAGAGCCTCTTCAACGGCAAAGACCTCGCCGGCTGGAAAGTGAAGGAAGGGCCCGAGCTGAAGAGCGTGTATAGCGTGACGCCGGAAGGAGCGATCAACGTGAAGAACGGCAGGGGTCAGCTCGAAAGCGACGCTCAGTTCGCCGACTTCACCCTCCAGTTCGAGGTCTTCTCCAACGGCAAGCATCTCAACTCCGGCGTCTTCTTCCGGAGCATTCCCGGCGAGACGATGAACGGCTACGAGTTCCAAGTGCAAAACGGCTACAAAGACGGCGACCGGACGAAGCCGCTCGATTGCGGCACCGGCGGCATCTTTCGCCGGCAAGACGCGCGAATGGTCGTGAGCGACGACTTCGCTTGGACCCACATGACCCTCATCGCCTCGGGCCCGCACATGGCCGGCTGGGTGAACGGCGTGCAAGTCAGCGATTGGACCGACGCACGCCCGGCGGACGCGAACCCGCGCAAAGGGCTGCGCATCGAGCCGGGCACGTTCATCATTCAAGGCCACGACCCGACGACGGATCTATCGTTCCGCGACATCAGCGCGGCGGAACTACCGAAGCGTTAGAGATCGAATAGCTTGCGACTGCATGAATAGCGATCGCATCGAGCGCGACTCCGTGAACGATTTCACGAATACCGTTTTCCGAAACGAGTCGGAATTTCTTTGACGTCGCAGGGCGGACGGCAGTAGAGTTCAAGCGGATGGTCGATTCGCGCCATTCTCAAGTCGAACTCGCTCTCGTCGAACTTTCGGGCGTTCGCCCAACCTGTCCCGTGCAGGGCCGAAGAAATCTCTTCTCGCTATCGGAGACGTTGCCGTGAAACTCATGGATATCTTGCGCGTCAAAGGTTCGGCCGTTCACTGCACCACGCCCGGCGCTTCGCTCGCCGAAGTCGTCGCTAAGCTGGTCGAGTTCAATATCGGCTCGCTCGTCGTGCGCGAGGATCTCGGCGTGCATCTCGGTCGGGTACTCGGCATCATCACGGAGCGCGACATTCTCAAGGCCTGCGTCGCCGGCTGCGATTCGCTCGCCGCGCGCAAGGTCGGCGAAGCGATGTCGAAAGATTTAGTCGTCGGCTCGCCGCTCGACTCGATCGACGACACGATGGGCCTGATGACCGAACATCGCATCCGCCACTTGCCGGTCATGGACGGCGACGAGCTGAAAGGGATGATCTCGATCGGCGACGTCGTGAAAGCCCATCACCACATGGCGGTGGTCGAGAACCATTATCTGAAGAGCTACATTCAGAGCTAGATTTCGGTAGCGACGGCAGACTCGATTACGATTCTCGCTGGGCTGCCGCGAAGAGCGTGCTCGGCTCCTGGCGCTCGCTGCCGGCGCGGCGCAGTTCGCGCGGCAACGGGAAGTACACCTCTTCCTCGCGGACCATGCGCAGCTCGACCGTGGCGCCGAACTTTCGCTTCAGGTATTCCAAGCAATCGTCGACGACGAGCTCCGGCGCACTCGCTCCGGCCGTGACGAGCACCGTCTCGTCGCCTCGGAACCAGGCCAGATCGATATCGGCCGCGCCGTCGATCAGGTACGCCTTCCGGCCGCTTTCGCGCGCGAGCTCGGCGAGCCGTTGACTGTTCGAGCTGTTCTGGCTGCCGAGCACCAGCACGATCTCCGCTTCGGCCGACGTGATGCGCACCGCTTCCTGTCGATTCTGCGTGGCGTAGCAGATGTCGTCTTTCGGCGGGTTGTCGATGTGCGGAAAGCGCTCGCGCAACCGAGAAATAATTCGGTTCGCGTCGTCGACGCTCAGCGTGGTCTGCGTGAGATACGCGAGCTTCCGTTCATCCGGTACGACGAGCGTGTCGACCTCCTCGGGAGTTTCGACCAACAGCATCGACTCGGGAGCCTCGCCCATCGTGCCGATCACTTCGTCGTGTCCTTCGTGGCCGATGAGAATGATCGTGTAGCCGAGCTTCGCGTATTTGATCGCTTCTAAATGCACCTTCGTCACCAGCGGACAGGTGGCGTCGATCGTGTGCAGCTTGCGCAACTCAGCCTGTTCGCGAACCTCGGGCGACACACCGTGCGCCGAGTACAACAAATGCGAACCCTCGGGCACTTCCTGCAGATGATCGACGAACACGGCTCCCTTGGCCTTGAACGTCTCGACGACGTACTTGTTGTGCACGATTTCGTGGTACACGTAGACCGGAGTGCCGAACAAGCGAATCGCGAGGTCGAGGCTTTCGATCGCCATGTTCACGCCGGCGCAGAAGCCGCGCGGACTAGCCAGAAGAATCTTCATAGCGACGAAATCTCGAATGCCCAAGTAGCGGAAACGAACGGCGACGAGGCTCGCCGACGCGGACGATTGGTGAACGCCGCGCCTACGGTTATCATAGTGGCTTCGTGCCCGAGGGACTAGGCGAAGCGACGGGGCCGTGACAGGGCAGCGCTGAAGAGTTCGTCTCGCGAAACCGCCGGCGGCGACGGTTGAACGGGGATTTTCTCCGCATTTTCAACTGATCCCCGACCACTGACCACCGACCACTCTTTCTCTTCCCCCATGCCGGCAGTTCCCATCGTCGAGCAGCTTGCGACATACGGCCCCGGCGGGACGGCCGGCGTGCCGGCGCCGGCCGAAGCGAGCGAGTATTGCCGACGCTTGGCGACGTCGCACTACGAAAACTTTTCGGTCGTCGGCCGGCTCTTGCCGCGCGAACTTCGTCGGCATGTCTACCACATCTACGCCTACTGCCGCTGGGCCGACGACTTGTCCGACGAAGTCGGCGATCCCGAGCGCAGCTTGGCGCTACTCGCATGGTGGGAAGAGGAATTGCGTGCGTGCTACGCGGGCGAAGCGCGGCATCCGGTGTTCGTGGCGCTCGCCGCAACGATTCGCGAATTCGAGATTCCGCCCGACCCGTTTCTCGATCTACTCGTCGCCTTTCGACAAGACCAACGCCGAACGCGCTACGAGACGTTCGACGAGCTCGTCGGTTACTGCAAGAACTCCGCCGATCCGGTCGGGCGCTTGGTGCTCTACCTCGGTCGCGCATGCGACGACGAGCGGGCCGCGCTAAGCGACTCGATCTGCACCGGCCTGCAGCTCGCGAACTTTTGGCAAGACGTGACGCGCGACTTCGCGATCGGGCGCGTGTATCTTCCGCAAGAAGATCTAGTTCGCTTCGGCGTCGTGGAACAAGAGCTGACGCATTCTCCGGCGAGCATGAACCTTCGAGCGCTCTTGAAGTTCGAGGTCGAGCGGGCCGAAGCGTGGCTGCAGCGCGGGCTGCCGCTCGTCGACCGGATGCCCCGCGCACTCGCCGGCGATGTGTGGCTCTTCGCGCAAGGGGGCTTGAAGATTCTCGCGAAGATCCGCCGGCTCGACTACGACGTCGTCTCTCGCCGCCCGAAAGTCTCGAAGCTCGATCAGTTGCAGTTGCTCGTCGGTTGCTTATGGCGCAATCGCTTCGGCGGGAGCAAGGCATGAGCGCCCCTTCGACGATCGGCACCCGACACGTTTCGCTCGACGAGAGTTATCGCCTCTGCCGCGAACTGGCCCGCCGCGCCGCGCGCAACTTTTATTACGCCTTCTGGGTCTTGCCGCCGGAGAAGCAGCGGGCGATGTGCGCGCTCTACGCTTTCTTTCGCCGCACCGACGATCTAGGCGACGACCAAGGCAGCGTCGAGGAGAAACGGGCCGCGCTGAATTCGTGGCGGGCCGCGCTGCGTCGAGCGTGGTCGGCCGACCTTGCGCAGGGAGAAGAATTCGCAGACCCGTTGCTGCCGGCGCTGATCGACTCGGCCCGCCGCTTTCGCATCCCGGCCGAGTATTTCGAGATCGCGATCGAAGGGGTCGAAAGCGATCTCGATCGGACCGGCTTCGCGACCTTCGCCGAACTCGAAGCGTACTGTTATCAAGTCGCCTCGGTCGTCGGACTGGCTTGCATTCATGTTTGGGGGTTCGATCCGCAACCGGCCGCGTATGAAGCGGCACGGCGCTGCGGCCTCGCGTTTCAACTGACGAATATCTTGCGCGACATCGTCGAAGACGCAAACCTCGGCCGAACCTATCTCCCGCTCGAAGACCTCGCCCGCTACGACCTCACCCCTGCGCAACTAGCGGCGACGAAACTTGAAGACGCACAAGCGGCCGAGCGACGGCGTGCGCTGGTGCACGAAGTCTCCGAACGGGCCGAGGCGTATTACCGCGATGCGCGGGCTCTGCTCCCGTTTCTAAGCCGCGACGGGAAGAGCATCTACGCTGCGATGTTCGATATCTATCATGCGCTCCTGTTGAAGATGCGCCGTCGCAATTACGATGTCTTCACCAGCCGCGTGCGTTTGCCGGCGTGGTATAAAGCGGCGCTCGCGCTGCGCCGGATGTGGCCGAAGCTGCTGCCGTTTCGGACGAGCTCATGAGCGCGCCACCCACAAGCGCAGAACGAACCGATCGCAGCAACTCGGAACAGTCGCCATCGATCGCGATCGTCGGCGGCGGGCTCGCCGGCTTGGCAGCCGCTGCCGCTCTCTCCGAGCGCGGGCTGCGTGTCGAAGTTTACGAAGCGCGGCGTCAACTCGGAGGACGAGCGACTTCGTGGCGCGAACCCGAAAGCGGCCGCTCGGTCGACTTCTGTCAGCATGTCGGCATGGCGTGTTGCACGAACCTCGCCGACTTTTGCCGCGACCTGGAATTGGATCGCTTCTTTCGTCGCGACGCTCGACTCCATTTCTTCACGCCCGACGGCCGGCGCTACGATCTTGCGGCAAGCCCTTGGCTCCCCGCGCCGGCGCATTTGTTGCCGGCGCTGTTGCGCAGCGGCTACCTTTCGTGGCGCGAGCGGTTCGGCGTGGCCCGAGCGATGCTCTCGTTGGCACGCACCCGCGCGAGCGACGAGCACGACGGGCCGACGATCGGGGCTTGGCTCGCAGCGCAACATCAATCGCCACGCGCGATCGAACTCTTTTGGACGCCGGTGCTCGTCAGTGCGCTCGGCGAATCGATCGAGCGAGCTTCGCTAAAATACGCGCGCAAGGTTTTCGTCGACGGCTTGATGACGAACCGCGGCGGCTACCGCATCGACGTGCCGACTTTGCCGCTCAGCGAAATCTACGGCGAGCATGGAACGGCGAAGTTGCGCAGCCGGGGCGTGCAAATTCACGCCAGCGTGCCGATTCGCGGCGTGCGTGCGCAGGGCGACGGCCGCTTCGAGTTGCAACTGGACGACGACGTGCGGCGCACGGTCGATCAGGTGATCGTCGCGGTCCCGTGGCGGAAAGCGGCCGAGTTGCTCGGCGGCTTCGTGGAGCTTCGCGATGCGGCGGCCGAGTGGCGCTCGATCGCCGGTGCGCCGATCTCGGGCGTGCATCTCTGGTTCGATCGCCCGCTCACCGACCTGCCGCATGCCGTGCTCATCGGCACGCTCAGCCAGTGGCTCTTCGCCGGCGCGAGCCCGACGCCCGGCGAGTTCTATTATCAGGTCGTCGTCAGCGCTTCGTACGACTTAGACGCCATGGACAAGCGCGCGGCGATCGAGCGGATCGTCGGCGAGTTGCGGCGCGCGTTCCCTGCGGCGGCCGCGGCGCAGTTGCTGCGTTCGAAGATCGTCACGGAGCGCGACGCGGTCTTCTCGACGCGGCCCGGCATCGACGCGATCCGCCCCCGGCAGACGACCGCCGTGCCGGGCTTGTTCGTCGCCGGCGATTGGACCGACGTCGGCTGGCCGGCGACGATGGAAGGAGCCGTGCGCAGCGGCCGGCTTGCGGCCGAGGGAGTGCTTACGCGCATCGGACGGCCGGAGCGATTGCTGGTGCCTGATCTGCCGCGAAGCTTCGGAGCGCGGCTGCTGTTGGGAAACCGCGCGTGAAATTTTATCGATCGGTGTTACGAAGCTCTGTGATTTAAGCAATCCGGTCGCGGCACGCGGCACGCGCCTACAACGATAAAAAAAGAGAGGCCTTCCGGAATCCACGTTCCGAAAGGCCTCTCCTAAGATTCAACGATCCACAACGAAGACCGGCGTGATGGCGGTCACGTCGAGAGATCGAATGTTACCGCGTGATCCCAATGCTCGTGCCGAAACCGACGAAGCCGATGTCCCCGAACGTGCTATTCGAGTAGTGTTGCGCTTCGACCCCAACGCCCGCTGTCAGGTACGAACCGTTGGACAACAAGCGACGATATTGCGGGCCGATATTGAGTTCGAGCACGTTAACTAAGTCGTCGTTGGCTGCAACCGGAAAAGCAGGGAAACCAATGGTAGTAAATGCGACCTTCGTGTTTCCATAGATGGCGGACCAACGGCCTCCCATCGTCATCCGCAAACTCCCGCTGGAGTTCAGGTCACGCGAAGCCTGTCCGGCAAAGGTGAGACCGACGCCGTCGAAGCCAACATCAAAGATATTAGTCGTAGTTGCAGTATTGAAACCCATTTCCTGATAGCGCAAGCCACCGGAAAATAAGAGATTCCAACGCTTGAAATCGACCGCTTGCGTCATTTCCACGTCGAGGTTGCGGAACTCGACGCCTAAGCCGGTCGGACCGGCGCCACCGACGACACCGCCGGAAGTCGCACCACGATCGAACTCCCAATAGCGGATCCGCGCGCCGAGTCCGTCGGCACTTTGATAGCCGAGCCAATAGCGTTGCGAAGGATTGAAATTCATCTGCGCGGAGCCAGGACCATTATCCAAGTTTCCGCCGGAAGCATACGGGCGGAGGAACACGGTTTCGGTTCCCGCGATGATTCCCGCACAGCGATCTTTACAAACGAAGAAATCGCGACCGACATGGCGTTGCGGAGCGCACGACTTCTCGCAGCTGCCGAGGTTGTCGGCCGAGCAATCGTGCGAGGTCAGCACGATTTCATCGCGCGCCGGAGCTTCGAAGGCCGTAAACGTCGGGGCGAGCCGCACTTCTTCGGCTTGGGCGACGTTGATGCCCGCCAGCAGCATGCCGACGGTGCATAAGAGGGAACGCAAAGATACTTTCATCCGCCTGTCTCCTTATAATCCATTAAACGGAACCGAGGACGTAACGGTTGGACGGGCCCGCACTTCGCCGTGGCGAAGGAGCTCATCAACCATTCTTTGCGAGCCGGACTCGTCCGATGATCCAAGCTCGGTGGCAACGCCGGCAGAATATGCCGAGCGCAACCTCCTCTTTGTTAGGATTTCGGCCGGCGCCCGCCGATTAAGGGGTAAATCAAAAACGCTCATTACATTCGCCCCAAAACTCCCCATTTTACCGAACCGTCGTGAAGCGTACGGTCGCAGCCCTCCGAGCGGAGATCGAGGCCCGCATTGCTTGCCTAAGCGTAACTCGTTACCATTCGCCCCCTTGAAACGAACGAGCGCTAATCCGCGGTCATAATTAAAAGGCCCGCGGAACGACGATCGTCGTCGTCGCGCGAAATCGTTTCATACTTTCAGGGGAGACTCGGCCATGCGGCGTGCATCGGTCGTCGGTGGGTTGCTTCCGGCTTTGCTCGCGCTCACGGCGGGCTGCGCTCAGAATCCGTATGCGTTGCAAGGCAAAGTGCAATCGCTCGAGCAGAATCAAACGTCGCTCGCTTCGCGCGCCGACGAAATGAAGACCCGCGCCGATTCGCTCGACCGGAACAATCAAGAGCTCGAAACGCTGCTGGCGCAAGAGCGGCAACAAAAGCGGATCTTGGAAGATCAAGTCGGCGCGATGCGCGATCAGCTGAGCACCGCGACGACGCAACTTGCGAAGTCGAAGACCGACATCGATCAATACACGAAGAAGACCGACGCGCTCGAAGCCTCGGTGAAGAAGCAAACCGGCGCGATGATCCGCGCTAATAGCAGCCTGAAGAACACGCTCCCGCCGATCAAGATTCAAGGGGTTGAAGTCCGGCAAGACGGCGATGTCGTGCGCGTCGAGCTGCCGGGCAACCGCATCTTCGAGCCCGGCACCGCCCGCTTGCAGCCCGAAGGCTCGCGGCTGATCGACGACGTAATGATCCAAGTCTTGCGGACTTATCCGGAGCAGATCATCGGCGTCGAAGGGCACACGTCGAACGATCCGGTTCCCGTCGGACGTTGGGCCAGCCAGCATCAACTCTCGACCGGCATGGCGATGGCCGTCTACGACCAACTGACGGCCCGAGGGCAAACGTCGGCGGGCCAGTTGTTCATCGTCGGCCACGGTGCGAACCACCCCGCAGCCTCGAACGCCACGCCGGCCGGAAGAGAACGGAACCTGCGCGTAGAGCTGGTGATCTATCCGGAGAAGGCGGGAAGTAGATAGGTTGTCACCAGAAACGTCAAAAGTGAAGCGTCGATGAATCTCCCAATTTGGTCCGCTTATCTCATTGCTCCGGCGCTCATTCTTGCCTTTACGGGAAAGGTTATTTTCACATCCAAGAGCCCACTGCCGATCGCTGCCTTTGCCATCGGCTCGGGTTTGCTCTGCGCGGCCGTGATTCATGGATACAGTTACCTGACCTCTAAAAAGTAGGGGCATGAGTTCGACTTGATCGATTGCATGTGCGATTCCAGAATGAAAGCCGCCTTCGGGCGGCTTTTTTCGTGCGCGAGGCATCGTGCGACGATCTGCGGACTTCCCGCTCTCCGAACCCGATTGCGAGCCGGAGTGTCGCTATCTAAGATGGCTCTTCCCACTGGCCCCTGACCTCCGACCCCTGACCCCTCTCCTCCGCAATGATCCTGATCGTCGACTACGGCATGGGGAATCTCCGGAGCGTGCAGAAGGGGTTCGAGAAGGTCGGCTTCGAGGCCAAGATATCGAGCGACCCCGCCGAGATCCGCCGCGCGACGAAGGTCGTGCTGCCGGGCGTTGGGGCGTTTCCCGATGCGATGACCGAGCTCCACACGCGCCGGCTCATCGACCCGATCCGCGAAGCGATCGACGCCGAGAAGCCGTTCCTCGGAGTTTGCCTCGGGCTGCAGTTGCTCTTCGAGACCGGCACCGAAGGCTGCGAGGATATCAACGTCGGCGAACAGGCCCGCCGGCACGAAGGACTCGGCATCCTCCCAGGGGAAGTCGTCCGCTTCGATCTTCCGCGCGAGTTCAAAGTGCCGCACATGGGCTGGAACAAGCTCGACGTCCGCCGCGAGTCTCCGCTCACCGTCGGCCTTTCGGCCGAACCGTACTTCTACTTCGTCCATTCTTATTTCGTGGTCCCCGGCGATCCGGAAGTCGTCGCCGGCGAGACGAACTACCACCGGCCGTTCACGTCGCTCGTCCGCCGCGGCAACCTCTACGCGAGCCAGTTCCATCCCGAAAAGAGCCAACGCGACGGCCTCACGGTGCTGAAGAACTTCGCTGAGCTTTAAGCAACGTAGTAGGCACGTTCCACGTGCCGTAACCACAAGCACCGCAGCCGAAAGAAGCCGTATCGAGCCGCCGTAGTCGTCGTGGCGGACGGCACGTGGAACGTGCCTGCTACTTTGTCGCATACTTAGCACCTTTCTTCACGATTCTTGCGTTCACGCCGGCGGCGTGTCATAGTTTCCATCGTTCCCGTCAGTTTGTTTTTTAGGAAACCGTTCGTAATGGAAATCTGGCCGGCGATCGATTTGCGAGGTGGGCAATGCGTCCGCCTTCAACAGGGAGACTACAACCGCGAGACCGTCTTCGCCGACGATCCGGTCGCCGTCGCGCGCGACTTCGTCGCACAAGGAGGCCGGTGTCTGCACTTGGTCGATCTCGACGGCGCTCGCGACGGGAAGCTCGTCAACCTCGACGTCGTCCGGGCCATCGTGCATGCGGTCGACATCCCCTGCGAGCTCGGCGGCGGCGTGCGCGACGAAGCCGCGATCCGGACGTTGCTCGAAGCCGGCTTGTCGCGCGTCGTCGTCGGCACGAAGGCGCTCCGCGAGCCCGATTGGTTTCGTGAGATGTGTCATAAATTTCCGAATCGTTTGGCGCTCGGCATCGATGCCCGCAGCGGCATGGTTGCGACGCATGGTTGGCTTGAGACGAGTGATGTTTCGGCGATTGCGATGGCCCGCCAGTTCTCCGACGAGCCGATCGCCGCGCTGATCTATACCGACATCGCGACCGACGGCATGTTGCAAGGCCCGAACCTCGCCGCGATGAGCGAGATGGCGGCCGCTGTTTCTCTTCCGGTCATCGCATCGGGTGGAGTGAGTTCGGCTGCCGATGTCGCTCGTCTGACCGAAACCGGCGTCGCCGGTTGCATCATCGGACGGGCTCTTTACGAGAATCGTCTAACCCTACCGGAGGCGATCGCGGCCTCGCAAAGTTCTGCGATGCCGTAGACTCCGGTTCCTTCTTGAAAGGAACTGTCCATGTCGCATCCCAACGTCGAGAACATTCGAAGCATTGCGGTTTGCGGCCATGGAGCCGCCGGAAAAACATCGCTCATCGAGCAACTGTTGTTGAAGACCGGAGCCGTGAAACCGGTCCCCGGCGATGATGGAACGGCGATCGTCGACACGGACGAACTCGAACGAGCCCATCATCATTCGATCGAAAGCCACGTCGCCCACTTCGACCACGGCGACAAATTCTTCCAGGTGCTCGACACGCCGGGCTATCCCGACTTCATCGGTCAAACGATCGGCGCGTTGCACGGCGTCGACACGGCCGTGATCGTGGTCAACGCCCATAGCGGCCTCGAAGTGAACACGCGGCGCACCTTCTCCGAAGCGGGCAAGCGCGGGCTCGGCCGGCTCATCGTCGTCAACAAGCTCGACACCGACAACATCGACTTCCCGGCGCTGCTTAGCTCGATCGTGGAAACCTTCGGCCGCGAATGCCTGTTGCTCAACGTGCCGCTCGGCGTCGGGCCGGCGTTTCGCGGAGTCGCCGACTTGTTGAAGCGGGCCGACGTCGCCGCGAACGGCTCGGCCTCGCATGCCCAGAGCGCCGTCGTCGACATCGCCGAGCATTCCGTCCGGCTCATCGAATCGATTATCGAGCTCGACGACGAAGTGACCTCGCGCTACTTCGACGGCAAGCAGCCGACCGCCGGCGAGATCGCGCGGCTGATCGTCGAAGCGGTCGCCGTCGGGCACTTGGTGCCGGTGCTCTGCACGTCGGCCAAGACCGGCGTCGGCGTGCCGGAACTGCTCGACGCGCTCGCGCTGGCCGCGTTGCCGCCGAATCTCTTGCCCCACTTGGCGACGAAGGAAGACGGCACGCTGGTGGAAGTGAAGGCCGATCCCGACGGGCCGTTCGTCGCGCAGGTGTTCAAGACCCGAATCGATCCGTACGTGCAGAAGCTGAGCGTGATGCGGATCTATTCCGGCACCGTGCGGAAAGACGATACGGTTCACATCTCGGGCCAGCGGAAAGGGCTGAAGCTTCATCAACTCCTGCGCATCCAAGCCGGCCAAACGGAAACGATCGACAGCGCCGGGCCGGGCGAGATCATCGCCGTCGCAAAAACCGAAGACCTGCACACCGGCTCGACCTTGGGCGACCTGGCGATGGAGCCGATTCATTTTCCGACACCGATGGTCGGCCTCGCCGTGACGCCGAAGAGCCGCAACGACGAGACGAAGCTCTCCGGCGTGCTTCACAAGCTGATCGAAGAAGAGCCGACGCTCCGCCTCGAGCGCGATCCGCAGACGCACGAGCTCGTGATGAACGGCATGAGCGAGCTGCATCTGCAACTCGTGCAAGAGAAGATCAAGAAGCGCGACAAGGTCGACGTCGAAACGCATGAGCCGAAGATCCCGTATCGCGAGACGATCATCGGCACCGGCGAAGGAAGCTACCGCCACAAGAAACAGTCGGGCGGACGCGGCCAGTTCGGCGAAGTCCATATCCGGATGTATCCGTTTCCCGAAGGTGCGGAACCGACCGAGTTCTGCTCGAAGGATCGGTTCCCCCAAATGCGCGAATACAAATACGATCCGGAGTTGAACTTTCTCTGGATCGACTCGGTCGTCGGCGGCACGATTCCGAACAACTTCCTGCCGGCGATCGAGAAGGGCTTCCGCGAACGGATCGAGAAGGGAGTGATCGCGGGCTACAAAGTGAAGAACGTCGCAGTCGAAGTTTACTTCGGGAAGCATCATCCGGTGGATAGCAGCGAAGCGGCGTTCAAGATCGCCGGCGCGATGGCCTTCCGCAACGTCTTCCGCGAAGCGAAGCCCGGCCTGCTGGAGCCGATCGTGAAGCTGACGATCACCGTGCCGCAAGAAAAGCTCGGCGACGTAAGCAGCGATATGTCGGGCCGGCGCGGACGCCTGGCCGGCATGGAATCGGCCGGCGGCAACATGCAAAGCGTCGTCGCCGAAGTGCCGCTCGCCGAAGTGACGACGTATGCCCGGAGCCTGTCGAGCATGACGGGAGGGCAGGGGAGCTTCACGATGGAATTCAGCAAATACGACACCGTACCCGGGCATGTAGCGAAGTCGATCGTGGAACAAGCAACGGTAAGGCATGACGAGGAGGATGAAGAATAAAGTAGCAGGCACGTTCCACGTGCCGTAGCCACGTGCGCCGTTAAAGCTAAGTGCAGTATCGCGCCGCACGCAGTCTCCGTTCGCACGCAGTCTCCGTTCAATAGCCCCGGATGCATATCCGGGGCCGCACTGCAACGATCGTTCCGTATCGTTCGTGGCGGACGGCACGTGGAACGTGCCTGCTACTTAAACAAAGCACGGCCGTAATCGCGCTTGCTTGCGACTTGAAAAACATTCGTGCGTCGTCGCCCGAGCGGGCCGGGCATCTTGTCAAACGATTCTCTGCGCAGAGCATTCCGCCCGAACCGGCTTGCTTCGCGGGAAG
>JAIOPP010000039.1 GCA_021413845.1 Planctomycetia bacterium
GCCTGACGGCACCCCGCTCGCCTCGGAGCTTTCTCAGAGCACACAGGCGCTATCTTGGCGGCAGAGTCGCCAACAACTTTTGGAGCTTTCGGCGGTAGCTAAAGTGTTCGACCTCTAAGAGATGCCGCTCGGTGGCGAGGTAGCGCATCCCCCCGTCGAGCGCGAGGTCGGCGTCGGTCTTCAGCCGCCGAAACCGTTCGGCCTCGGGTCGCCGGCGGTCGCACGCCGCGACGTAGCGGGCCACGAGCTGCGCCTGATAGTCGACGAGCCCGAACTGCCCACTGTCGGGCTGGATGAGGCCGACCACGAAGAGGTCGTCGGCCGTGGGATGGAAGACGTTGAGGAAGAGCCGCGGCTTGCCGCCGTGCCAATTCAGAAGCTCCGAATCGAGAAACGGAAACGCGATCTGAAAGCCGGTCGCGAGCACGACGACGTCGACCTGCTCGCGCGTCCCGTCGGAGAATCGAACCTCATGCACAGCGCCGCTCAAGGCGTTGAGTTGTGCGTCGTGTTGCGTGTCGAGCGCTGCGACGTCCGGCTTCGGCTGAATTCGTCCGTGGGCGAGATAGTAGAACAACTGTTGATTGATGATCGGGTGCGACTCGAACAGCCGATGGTCGGGCTTCGGCAAGCCGTAGCTGCCGGCCGGGCCGAACGAGACCCGCTCGACCAGCGCGCCGAGCCAGCGACGAACCGGCTTCGGCAGTCGATAGCGGAGCAGCTTCTCGTTGAGCGCATCGATCGGCATCCCGCGCCAGAATTTCGGCAAGTAGTGATAGCCGCGGCGCGTGCTATGCAATGTCCGCTCGGCATGCTGCGCCGCTTCGACCGCGATATCGCAACCGGAATTCCCCGCGCCGACGACGAGCACGCGCTTGCCGACGAACACGTCGGGCGTTTTATATTGCGAGGAGTGCAGCACGGTTGCGCTAAGCTTATCGACAAAGCTCGGCAACCGCGGCTTCCAGTTGTGTCCGTTCGCGACGACGATCCCGCGATATCGCCGCTCGCTTCCGTCGGCGAGTCGCACGGTCCAACCGCCGGCGGCACGGTCGCCGCTGCGCTCGATCCGCTCGATCGTCCGGCCGAACTCGATCCGCTCGTAGAGCCCGAACTTTTGCGCATAGGCTTTGAGATAGTCCCACACTTGGCGATGGTGGGGATACTCGGGATAGTCGGCCGGCATTGGAAAGTCGACGTACTCGGTGAGCCGCTTCGACGAGATGGTATGCGTCGAGGCATAAACGCTGCTCTGCGGCCGGCCGTAATACCAGTTGCCGCCGACGTCGTCTTCGCGCTCGAGGCAATCGAACGGAATCCCCGCCTCGACGAACGCCTTCGCAGCCGCCAACCCGGAAGAACCAGCCCCGACGATACAAAACTTTTCCAAAGCGCGCCTAACCACAACGTTTCCACGGACCGTTCAATAACCCCGGATGAATATCCGGGGAAGACACGCTACAACCACTCGGCCAACAACCCTCGTTCGGTCAACCGTTTCCTAAGCCGACTCAAGCGCACGCGTAACACATCCGGATCGGCATCGAGGGCCCTTGCCGCTTCGGCCGTCGAGTGTCCTTCCAGGCGGAGTTGCAGGAGCTTCTTATCCGCGGGGTCGCACTCTTGCATGATTCGTTCGATCGCGTCGCGCAGTTCGGCGTCGGCCGTTGGGTCGGGTTCTCCTTCGCGGTTGACCATCACATGCTCTTCGTCTTCGCGCGAGCCGGTGAGGTTGTTGTTCAGCTCGGTGCGGCGCTTGAGCCGTTTCCAAACCTGCGCCACTTTGCGACGAATGATCTCGGCCGACAGCGCTACGAGCTCTTGCGGGCCGGCGATGTGGAACTTCTCGCCGCGCAGACCTTTCAGCAGCGTGATGTAAACCGACTGCACGAGATCGACCGAGTCGAGATGCGGACGGAGCAGGGGGCCGAGTCGCATCGTCGCCGCCCGGCGAATCTCGGGCTCATACTCCTTCACGATCGCGGCGAGCGCCGTCTCGTCGGCATCGCGCAAGCGGAGCCAGAAGTCGGTCGATTCCTTACGCGGTTCGGGTGCAGACGTGGGCATGCGTCGCTCAGGTTGCGGAAGAGGTGCCATGCCGCTCCGGCATCGCGATTCTCCCGCATATCATAACATTCGGGGGCGTGCTAACATACATAATAGAACGGCGTGAAGGAGCCAGCCGCCGATCTTCATCGCCCCTCTTGCGGTCGACGCCGGCCTTTTTCATGTCGCAAACTCCGCTTTCCGCCGTCGGCACTACGAGCACGCTGCGCGAGGCGTGCGCCGATCTGATACGTCGCCTGCGCACCGGCGACGAAGCGCGAGTCGAGCATTATTTCGATGCATTCCCTGCGCTCGCGGCCGATCCCGACGCCGCGCTCGAACTGATTTACACCGAATATGCCACGCGCGAAGAACTCGGGCGGAGTCCGCAAGACGCCGACTACTTGCGCCGCTTCCCGCAATGGTCTGCGGCGCTCGAGCGGCAGTTCGATATCCATCGCTTGCTGGCGAGCGACGAACCGCTCGGCGCAACCGGCGCTCGCCCGCTCGACGATGCTGCAGCGGCGACGAAAGGTCCGGAGCGCTGCGGAGCTTATGAGATCGTGCGGGCGCTCGGTCGGGGCGGCATGGGAACCGTGTATCTCGCCACGCATGTCGAGCTCGGCCGGCTGGCGGCGGTGAAGATCTTGCACGGCGCCGGTTCGACCGGCGCCGCGCTCGCCGAACGCTTTCGCACCGAAGTGCGTTCGGCTGCGGCGCTCGGGCACCCGCAGATCGTGCAGCTTTACGAACTCGGCGAAACGCCCGACGGCCGGCTCTTCGCGGCGTTCGAGTATGTCGAAGGGGGCTCGCTGGTCGCAGCGCTCGGCGGTCGGCCTCGGCCGGCGCGCGAAGCCGCGGAGCTGATCCGCTTGCTCGCCGCGGCGCTCGATTGCGCGCATCGCGCCGGCATCGTCCATTGCGATCTCACGCCGGCCAACATCCTGCTCGCGCGCGACGGCACGCCGAAGATCGCCGACTTCGGCCTCGCGCGGTTGCCCCGCTCGGCCGCTGCGCTCGACGAAAAACCTAAGGCGGCGACGACTCTCGCCGAGCACGACTTCGCGCACGATGCCGACTACGAAGCGTTGTCGTCCGTCGCGCTTGCGGGGACGCCCGGCTATTTGGCGCCGGAGCGGATCGAGCAGCCCGGTATCGCCACGCCTGCCGCCGACATCTACGGCCTCGGCGCGATCTTCTACGAGTTGCTCACGGGCCGGCCGCCGCATGTCGGAGCGACTCCGCTCGAAACCTTGCGTCAGGCGCGCGACTACGATCCTCCCTCGCCGCGCGAGCTGGTGCCGAACTTGCCGCGCGATTCGGCGACGATCTGTCTGAAATGCTTGGAGCGCGATCCCGCCCGCCGGTATCGCGACGCGGCCGGACTGGCCGAAGATCTGCGAAGGTTCCTCGCCGGCGAGCCGATCCTGGCCCGACCGGTCGGCTCGCTCGAACGGGCTTGGAAATGGGCCGGGCGCCATCAAGGTTGGGCCACGGCGATCGTAGCGACGACCGCCGCGCTGGCGATCCTCGCCGTCGGCGGCACGCGCTACAACGTCCGCTTGCGCGAGGCACTGAATCGGACCGAGACGCAAGAGCAACAAATCCGCGGACAAGCGGAGCAACTTGCCGATCGTCTCGATAGCCTGAATCGCAGCGTCTACACGATGCAGTTGAATCAAGCCGAGGCGCTCGTCGAGCGTGCGCCGCACCAATCGTTGCAACTCTTGCGCGACGAAGCACGTTGCCCACCGGAGCTGCGCGACTTCGCCTGGGGCATGCTCGTCCGAAGGGCGTCGCAAGAACGACGGACCCTTTTAGGGCATGCCGCGCCGGTCTGGTGCGTGGCGGAAAGAGGCGACGGAAAACTCGTGACCGCGGCGCTCGACGACACGGTCCGCGTTTGGAGCGCTGCGGACGGAGCGACGGCGAACGGGATGCCGAGCGTCGTGCCCGTCACGACGGCCGGCGCCACGCTCTTGGCGCTGTCGCCCGACGGCTCTCGGCTCGCGGCCGCTTACGACGATCGTTCGCTGCGGGTGTGGAACTTCGCCGCGCTCGCGACGCCGCGCGATCTCGTCGGCCATGCGGAAGCGGCGGTCGCGCTGGTGTTCTTCGCCGATGGTCGCTGGCTGGCGAGCGCCGCCGACGACGGCACGCTGCGCATCTGGGACCCGGCTGGCAACGCCATCGCCGAGTGGTCGGTCGCCGGAGCAGGGGAGATTCTCTCGCTCGCCGCCTCGCCCGACGACAAGACGCTCGCCGTCGGCTTGAGCGACGGTCGGATCAAGCTCATCGATTCAATCGATCTCGGCGGGAGTGCCGCGAGGTCCGTGGCTTTGAGCCGCGATGGTCGCCGGCTCGCCTACGCGACGAACGAGCAGGTGCTGACGGTCCTCGATTTGGAAAGCGGCAACGCGACCGCCGAGTACCGCGGACACACTGAACGGATCGGCGCACTCCGGTTCACGGACGACGGCAAAGCGATCGTCTCAGCAGCCGACGATCGAACCGTGAAGCTTTGGGATGTGCCGGGCGAACGCGTGCCGAGGCTCGTCGACGGCGACGATTTGAAGACATTGACCGTGACATTTTCTCACGACGGCAAATTCACGGCGGTCGCCGGTTATGAAGGGGTGATCCGCGTCTCCGGTTTCGACGATGAACTCGCGGGACGCAAGCCGAAGTTGCTCGTCGGCCATGCCGCGGCGGTGCGCGCGCTTTGTTTTCTGCCGGAGGATCGGCAGTTGCTTTCGTGTGGTGAAGACAACACGATTCGCCTGTGGGATCTGGCGACCGCGAAGACGGTGCGCGTGTGGCAACAGCCGGCTTGGGTCATGGACATCGCGCTCGCGCGCGACGGCCGGCGCTGTTACACGGCCGATGCCGACGGCAAAGTCCGGTCGTTCGCGCCGGCCGACGCTGCCACCGGGGCGACGACGACCCAACTCGACTTCCAGGCCCATGCGGCGTCGATCAACGCGCTGGCGCTATCGCAGAACTCGTCGCCGCTGCTCGCTACCGCCTCGCGCGACGGCACGGTGAAGCTGTGGGACGCCGCGACCGGCGCTCCGCGGGCCACGCTCTCGGGCCATGAGCGCCATGTTCTGGCCCTCGACTTCTCACCCGACGGAAAAACGCTCGCAGCCGGCGACGATGCCGGTTGCCTGATCCTGTGGGACGTCGCCACCGCGCGACCGAGGCACACTCTGCGCGGGCACGCTCAGGGGATCTACGACGTCGCGTTCAGTCCCGACGGTCGAGTCGTGGCGTCGGCTTCCGGAGGGCGGTGGGTGCAGGCCGGCGGCGAGGTGAAATTGTGGGACGTCGTCGGGGGCCAAGTGCATGCCACGCTCGACGGATATGCGTCGCCGCTGGCTTTCCGAGCCGACGGCCTGATGCTGGCTGCCGGGTTCGAGCCCCGCCGCAAAATCGGCCTCTGGTCTGCCGTTCCCTATGAAAAACGGCCGGTTTCCCCTGCCAAGTGAGTCGCGAAATAATGTCGTCGGGAAGCCGTTCGAGACGATAAAACCGGTAGAAAGTTCGGCTTCCGTCCGTTTAACGATCGAGGGTGCTCGCCCGGAAGACGGGCCGTGGTCGCCCCCCTCGCTGATCCCGCATTTGACTGATGGGATATACTTAAACTTCCGGGAGGTCGGTTTTCGTTTGATTCCGCAACCGATCGGCTCGGATATCATCACGGTTGTTTGCTGACACGGACTCAGTCCAACACACACGGTTCATCACTCTCAGTACCGCCTCGTGCTCATCGCTTCGCCCTACGAACCGCCGCAGACCGCGGAGCCCGTCCTCACGGCGCTCTTAGTCGCGGAACCGGTGTACGACGAGCCGGTGATCGCTGGGCCCGCCATCGCTGGGCCTGCCGTTGCCGAGCGAGCCGCGGGTGCGGGCACACCTGCCGTGCCGCTCGTGCTGCTCACCGACGGGCTCTGGCACATCCGGCGTGCGCTCATCTCGAGCTTCTTGTCGACGATCGTTCACTTGGGTGTTTTGGTGGCGCTCGGCAACGTCTTCTTGCGCGCTCCGGAGCTGCCGAAGCAGCAACCGCAACTCGAGTTCACCATCGCTACGATTCAAGCGAAGATCGAGACGCCGAAGATCATCGCGGTGAACATCAAGCCGATCGCTTCGGTCGCCAGCAAGATGAAGGCGGCGGGGAGCAGCAGCGGCTCGGATGGCTCCGGCGGAGGAGCCGGTGGAGGAAAAGTCGGCGGCTTGCAAATCACGCCGCTCAAGGTCAACGCCGTCGAGAAGATGGCGACCGGCGGATCGGGCATGGGAATCGAACGAGCCTACGGCGAGAGCATGCTCGGCGAAGTCGGCGAATGGAAGGACGCGAAAGCAACGTTCTTCGGCGTCGAAGCCAAGGGACGCAGCTTCGTCTTCGTCGTCGATACGTCGGGCAGCATGTCGACGAACGATCGCTATATGCGCTGCCGAGCGGAATTGCTCCGTTCGATCGGCGCGTTGAAGCCGAATCAAAAATACTTCGTTACGTTCTTCAATCACACGACGTTCGCGATGCCCGAGCGGCATCTCGTGGAAGCGAAGCCGGAGCAGATCACGAAGACGCAGGAGTGGTGTAAGCTCGCGATTCCGGCCGGCGGAACCGAGCCTTGGGACGGCCTCGCGATGGCGCTGCGAATGAAGCCCGACGCGATCTATCTGCTGACCGACGGCGACTTCGATCCGGCCGTGTATGACAAAATGGCGCTCGCGCAGCCGAAGACGAAGAAGATTCCGGTCCACACGATCGGCTTCGAGAGCCTCAACGGCGGACGACTGCTCGAAGCGATTGCGCGTCTAACGGGTGGTAACTACCTTTACGTCCCGTAGTCGCGCATTCTTGATCGTGCAGTGCAACATCGTGCAGTTCGGCGATCGTCGAAGCGCCGCGATTCGGCCTCCGGCGCGCGTTCTTAGGGTCGGGTAAAGCCCGACGGCCCCCCGAAGTTGTTGACCCTGTTTTTCGGCCTCGCTAGAATTCGCGTGCCGCCGCGGCGTCGGGCCGTTAGTTTATATCTTCGATCGTCGATTCTTCTCGATGATGCTTCCGACCGGATTCTCTCACCCGATCGTGCGCGGCCCCGATCGAGCTTCGAGATTTGCTTCTTTGAGTCAGCACTGCTGCGAGCGAGGGTCATCATGTTTGTGCGACGTCGAGGATCGTCGGTCGAAGTGCTTGCTCCGGCGAAGCTGAATCTGTTTCTCGAAGTGCTCGCGAAGCGGCCCGACGGCTACCACGAAATCGAAACGCTCATGACTCCCGTGTCGCTCTTCGACACGCTCGTCTTGGCCGACGACGCCTCGGGCCGAATCGAGCTGGAAACGGAAACGATCGCCGACGCCACGGCCGTGAGCTGCCGAGCGACAGCATCTCCGGAGTCATCTCCGGAGCCGCTGCCGCAAGGGTCGGCGAACATCGTCGTGCGGGCCCTGGAGTTGTTGCGCCTACGCTCGGGCTGCGAGCGCGGTGCGCGCGTGCGATTGACGAAGCGCATTCCGATGGCGGCGGGAATGGCCGGGGGCTCGACCGATGCCGCGGCGGCGCTCGTGGCGGCTAACCTCGCGTGGAACCTTGGCTGGTCGACTACGCAACTGGCCGAAGTCGCCGCGGAGATCGGGAGCGACGTGCCGTTCTTCTTCGCCCGCACCGCCGCGGTTTGCCGTGGTCGGGGGGAGCGGATCGAGCCGCTCGCCGGTTTGCCGCCGCTCGACTTCGTTGTGGTGAAACCCCCGACGGGCCTTTCCACGGCCGATGTCTATCGCGCTTGCAAGCCGGGCGACGGGAGCCGGCAAGCCGGTCCGCTGGTCGAAACTTGGCAAGCGGGGAAGACGATCGACCTAGGCCGGCTGTTCCATAATCGCTTACAGCCGGCCGCGGAGACGCTTAACGGGTCGATTCGAGCGTTGGCGCAAGAGTTGCATACATCTGGCTGCTTGGGTCATCGTATGAGCGGCAGCGGCACCAGCTACTTCGCGCTCTGTCGAGACGCACGGCACGCGCGCCGCCTCGCCTCGCAACTCGCTTGTCGAGGGTTGGGGCGGACGTTTGCCGTGCGGACCTGTACTGCGACATACGGCACTGCGGCGTGAGGCTCGTTGAGGATTTCGAGCATGCCGAAAGCACTACCGCGATAGTTAATGAGCTTCGCTGAGGGAGTAAGCAGCCATGGAAATCACCGAGGTTCGCATCAAGCTCATGGAGGATGCGGGCGAACGCTTACAGGCGTTTTGCTCGATCACGTTCGACCATTGCTTCGTCATTCGCGATTTGAAAATCATCGGCGGCACCAACGGCTCGTTCGTCGCCATGCCGAGCCGACGGCTCACCGCGCATTGCCACCAATGCGGGTGCAAGAACCACCTAAAAGCCGGCTACTGCAATCAATGCGGAGCGCGCCTTAGGCAAGACACCGCCCGCGACGACGAAGGGCGCACGAAGCTCTACGCCGACATTGCGCATCCGATCAATCAAGCATGCCGCGACTTGATTCAGCAGAAAGTCATCGACGCGTTTCACCTGGAGCAAGAGCGCTCGAAGCAGCCGGGCTACGTTTCCAGCTACGACGACTTCGATGACGACGTAGCGCCGGCCCCGCGCCGCACGAACGGCACGCGCCGCGACGAGCATCGTCATCCCGAACAGAAACATCCGGACCAGCGGCACGCCGACCAACGCCATTCCGAGCCGCGTCGCGAGCCTCATATTCGCAAGGTTCCGCCGCAAGATCCCCCGGCCGCTGCGCAAGCTCTTACCGGTCAAGCCACGCCGGGCCAGATGCAAAAGATCGAAGCTCCCGAACCGGAGCCGCGCGGGCCGCACACGAACCTCAACATCCCAGCCTCGACCGAAGCCCCCGCGGAACAAAAGCCGCGCAACTTCGGCGAAGGGCTACTCTAACGCGCTTGCGGTTTCGCGAGCGTGGCCCCTCCGTTTCGCCGCAACGCCGTGTTATGCCCGCGGATGAAACTTCCGATGCACGGCTTTTAGGCGCGATTGATCGACGTGCGTGTAGATCTGCGTCGTCTGAATGCTCGCATGTCCGAGCATCTCTTGCACGAGCCGTAAGTCGGCCCCGCCGGCGAGGAGATGCGTGGCGAAGCTGTGCCTTAAAGTGTGCGGGCTCACGTCCGGATGCGCGCCGGCCTCGAGCGCATACGACTTCACGAGTTCCCACACCCGCTCGCGCCGCATCTGCTTGCCGCGCCGCGAGAGGAGGAGATAGGGCGACGGGTCTTCTCCCGGTCCGGCGAGGGTCGGGCGTTCGTCGCGTAAGTAAACGCGCACCGCTTCGATGGCCCGCCCGCCGAGCGGCACGATCCGCTCTTTGTCTCCCTTGCCGCGGCAAACGCAATGCCCTTCGTCGAGATGCACGTCGCGCACTTTGAGGTTCGAGATTTCGGACGCGCGGCAGCCCGTCGCGTAGAGCAACTCGAGCAACATCTTGTCGCGGGCCTTGCAGTATTTATTTGCCAGCGGTTGCAGCAACATCTTCTCGATCGTTTCGAGCGACAACACTTGCGGGATCCGTTGCCACAGCTTCTGCGCTCCCAGCAGCTCGGCCGGATTGTCGAGCGTGATCGCTTCGAGCTGCAGGTAGCGATAGAAAACTTTGAGCGATATCAAATGCCGCGCCAGGCTCGCCGACGACAGCCGTTTGGCATGCAGCCAGGCCGCGTAGTCGGCCAAGTCGTGGACCGTGAGCTTCTGCGCTTTTCGGTCGCCGGCCCATTCGTAGAACTTGCGCATATCGCGGCGATAGGCTTGCACCGTGTTGTCGGCCAAGTGGCATTCGGCCCGAAGGTATTCGGAGAAGGCCGAGACGTACGGGTGGTCGGGCTTGCGCGCCACGAGCTTCGTCCGGACGCTTGCGCCGCGCCGCACGATCGCCGCCCGCTCGTCGCCGACCGGCGCCGGCGCAGTTTTGGCTACGGGCTTGGCTGCGGTGTTCACTGTGGGTTTAGGTGTGGGCTTAAGTGCGGGCTTCTTCCCACGTCGCGGATCCATTGCCGAACTCCTGCCCACGGAACATCCCCTGCCAAGATTGTCGACATTTCGGCCGATGTGTCAGCGCGAGTGCGAGGAATTCGCCGGCGACGATAGCCCGCCGCGGCACGCGGCGTTCCGGTTATGCCGATCGTCGCGGATCGAACGATTATCGGCGAGCGGAAAGACCACGTTCGCCGTCGCGATGTATAGTTGGCCCAGAAGCCCGTTCGTACGATTCGCATTCACACCCTGATCTCTCGCTGCGGAACCGTTATGCGCATTCTCGTCACCGGCGGGGCCGGCTATATCGGCAGCCACGCCGTTCGCTATCTCGGTCAGCTCGGCCACGATGTTCGCGTCTACGATAATCTCGTCTACGGCCATCGCGAGGCGGTGCCGGCCGGCTCGCTTATCGTCGGCGACTTGCACGATCGGAAGCTGCTCGAACGAACGTTGATCGACCACGAGATCGAAGCGGTCATGCACTTCGCGGCCTTCGCGGCCGTGAACGAAAGCGTCGTCGATCCGGGCAAATACTTTCAAAACAACGTCGTCGGCACGCTGTCATTGTTGGAAGCGATGCGCACGGTCGGCGTGAAGCGGATCGTCTTCTCGAGCACGACGGCCACCTACGGCGTGCCCGACCGGATGCCGATCACGGAGCAGATGCCGCAGAAGCCGATCAATCCTTACGGCTACACGAAGCTCGTCGTCGAGCAAGCGCTAGCCGACTATGCGCAGGCCTACGGTTTCGGCTACGCGGCGCTGCGCTACTTCAACGCTTCCGGGGCTGCGGCCGCCGGCGACATCGGCGAAGACCACACGCCGGAGTCGCACTTGATTCCGCTCGTCTTGCAGGTCGCCCTCGGACAGCGCGAGCGGATTATGATGTTCGGCGACGACTACCCGACCCCCGACGGAACCTGCATTCGCGACTACGTGCATGTCGACGACTTGGCTTCGGCCCACGCGCTGGCGCTGGACCGGCTCGTGAAGCTCGGGCCCGGCGCGGCGATCAAGCTAAACCTCGGCACGGGCCATGGCTACAGCGTGCGGCAGGTCGTCGAGGCATGTCGTAAGGTGACGGGGCACGCGATCCCGGCCGTGGTTGCTCCGCGCCGCGAAGGAGACCCACCGGAGCTCGTGGCCGACGCCTCGGCCGCCGGTCGGGAACTCGGCTGGAAGCCCCGCTACGTCGCGATCGAAGAGATCGTCGGCACGGCCTGGAACTGGCACCGATCGCACCCGCAGGGCTACGCAACAAAGTAGCAGGCACGTTCCACGTGCCGTAGCCACGTGCGTCGTTCAAGCGGAGTGCAGCATCGGGCCAACACTTCCTGGCGAGCGGCCGGTGTGAACCGGCCGTTTTACGTGGTTGATTGACCAAGCCGCTGTGGTTGTATGAAGTCCTCCGTGGCGGACGGCACGTGGAACGTGCCTGCTACTTGGGGCGAAAAAGTGGCATCGCCGTCGGCTCCCGAGTAATATGACCCCCATCTGAAGAGTGGGTCCGTTGCTCTGTGATCGTACCGCGATCGCTTTTGGGAAGCTCCGATGCCGACGAAGAATTTGCCGATCGTGGCGCTCGCCGAGCTCGAAGTCGGCCAAGATGCCGACGTCTTCGCGCTCTTGTTTCTCAAGGAAGAGCAACGGACGAAAGACGGCAAGCCGTACTATCGGGTCGGCTTTCGCGATGCCGGCCGCGAGGTCGTGTTTCCCGTCTGGAACGACGCGCCGCTCGGCGAAGATTGCCGCCGTGCTTGGAAGGCCGGCACGTTCTACAAGCTCCGCTGCTCCTACAAAGAGACCTCGTTCGGGCCGCAGCTGGACATTCGCAAGATTCGCGAAGTGGTAGACGCCGACTCCGCCGACGGCTTCGACCCCAACGACTTCCGGCCGCGCTCGAAGTTTGCCGCCGAGACGATGTTCGGTGAGCTGCGAGCGATCGCGAGCGAGAAGATCGGCGACGAACCGCTGCGGCTGCTGACGTTGCACCTGCTCGACGAACATCACGACGCTCTGCTCACCTTGCCCGCGGCGACGCGCAACCATCACAGTTTCAGCGGCGGCTTTCTCGAGCATGTGCTGAGCATGACCCGCTCGGCGATCTTCTTCGCCGAGAAGTATGCCGCGTATTACGACGACATGACGCCGCCGCTCGACGTGGATCTCGTCGTCGCAGGTGCGATCTTGCACGACATCGGCAAGCTTCGCGAACTGGAGTGGCAGCCCGAGGGGCCGGCCTACACGGCCGAGGGGAATTTGATCGGCCATGTGCTGCAAGGGCGCGACATGGTGCGCGAAGCGGCTGCGATGCTCGCCGCGCAAGAGAAGCCGGTCGAGCGCGAACGGCTACTGCGGCTCGAGCACATCGTCGTCTCGCATCAACGCCTGCCGGAGTGGGGCGCCCCGAAGCCGCCGATGACTCCCGAAGCGCTCTTGGTTCACTACGCCGACGACCTCGACGCGAAGTACCACATGCTCTACGTGGCGCTCCGCGACGACAAAACCCCCGGCCACACGACCTCGAAAAAGAACGTCCTCACGCAGCAGTTTTATCGTGGTCCGCAAACGTAACGAGTCCGACGCGTCTTGCGCTTAGTTGCGGCGTCGGGCCTGCGCGATGCGTGGCCTGCGGCCGTGGTCTTCGATCGTGGCGAGGAGTTCTAAGCGTGGGTCGGCTGCGAGGATCCGGCCGACCGCTTCGTTCAGTTGCGGGCTGATTTCGATGAAGAGTCGGCCACCGGGAACTAAGCGCTCGGCCGCTTGCGGAACGAGGCGCTCGATGATCTCGGTGCCGAGCGGACCGGCTTCCAGGGCCCGATGCGGCTCGAATTCGCGGACGTCGCGATCGAGATCGGCCATTTCGGCCGTCGTGATGTAGGGTGGGTTGCTGACGATGAAGTCGAACTTCCGCTCCGGCGGCACGCGGGCGAAGAGATCGCTTTCGATGAACTCGATGCGCTCGCTCACGCCATGCGCCTCGGCATTACCGCGCGCGACGTTCAAAGCACCCGGCTCGATGTCGATCGCCGTGGCGCGTGCGCCGGGGATCTTCACGACGCCGCAGATCGCGAGGATGCCGCTGCCGGTGCCGACGTCGGCGATCTCGAAGCCTTCTTTTCGCACCGCCGGCTTCTGCGTCTTCGCCGCGTCGACGAGCCCGACCACGGCGAATTCGGTGTCCGGACGAGGAATCAAGACGTCGGGCGTCACGGTGAAATCGAGCGAGAAGAACTCCCGGTTGCCGACGAGATAGGCGACGGGCATTCCCGTGGCGCGGCGTTTGACGAGGCCGCGAAACTCCGTGAGCATCGGCTCGACCAGAACTTCCGTGAAGCGGGCGTAGAGCATGATCCGCTCGCACTTCAACGCATGGGCGAGCAAGACTTCGGCGTCGAGCTTCGGCGTGTCGGCTCCGCGCTCCTTCAGGAAGCCGGTCGTCCATTGCAGCAAGCGCGCGATCGTCCAAGGCTCGGCGGTGCTCATGTTATTCCATGTTGCCGAATTGCGCTCGTTGCTCGTTGCGGTCGTAGTCGATGAGCGCTTGCGTGACCGGCGAGAGGTCGCCGGAGAGAATGTGGTCGAGCTTGTAGAGCGTGAGGTTGATGCGGTGGTCGGAGACTCGATTCTCGGGGAAGTTGTACGTGCGAATCCGTTGGCTCCGGTCGCCGGAGCCGACGAGGGTCTTTCGTTCTTCCGAGCGCTTGGCGTTTTCCTGGGCCCGCTTGAACTCGTAGATCCGCGTCTTCAAGTTACGGAGCGCTTTGGCGAAGTTCTTGTGCTGGCTCTTTTCGTCTTGGCACTGCACGACGATGTTCGTTTCGTAGTGCGTGAGCCGGACGGCGGATTGCGTCTTGTTGACGTGCTGCCCGCCCGGTCCGCTGGCGCAGAACAAGTCTTTGCGGTAGTCGTCGGGCTTGAGCTCGACTTCGACATCCTCCGGCTCCGCCATCACGGCCACGGTCGCGGCCGAGGTGTGGATGCGCCCTTTGGTTTCCGTCGTCGGGACGCGCTGTACGCGGTGCCCGCCGCTTTCGTATTGCAGTTCGCGATAACAGCCTTCGCCGTCGACGCCGAGGATCACTTCCTTGAAGCCGCCGAGCTCGGTGGAGCTCATGTCGAGTACGTCGACCTTCCAGCCGCGCGTGCTGCAATAGTGCCGATACATTTCATACAGATCGCGAGCGAACAGCGCCGCTTCTTCGCCGCCCGTGCCGGCGCGAATTTCCATCACGCACGCGCTGCGGTTGGCGTCTTCGCCGCCGACGGTGAGATCCAGCAGTTCGTTCCAAACCGTTTCGCGCTTCGCGCGCAGCTCGGGCAGCTCCATCTCGGCGAGCTCGCGCATGTCTTTATCGCCCGAGGCGATCATTTCGTTCGCGTCGACGATCTGCGTATTGAAATCCTTGAACTGCTTGTACTTCGTCGCGATCTTGGCGAGCGAGCCTCGCTCGCGCGAGAGGGTCGTCATCAGGTAGCTGTTGTTCAACACCTGAGGATCGGCCAGCATGTGGTCGATCTCGTCGAAGCGGGCCAGTTTTTTATCTAAGTCATCGCGCATGACGGACACCGCGAGCAAGAACTAAGGAAGGGAAGCCGGTGAAGAACTACGCACGCAGGAATCGAGCGAGCGGCGGATTGCCCGAGGCACGCGCGCCGCAAACGGAGCGAGCCGCGCGCCTCAGGCTCGACGAACTTCGCAAGCCGCTCGGGGCGCGCTCGGGGTTCGGCGAACGTGAGGCACACGGCCCGCATCGTCGCTTTGGATTCAGACGCTATTCTTCGTCGGCGGCACCGGCGCTGACCGGCTTCTTGGCCTTCTTCGTGAGGCTGGCATAACCGGCGGCGAACTTCTTCTGGAACTTTTCGATCCGGCCGGCGGTGTCGAGGAATTTGAGTTTGCCCGTGTAGAACGGATGGCAAACGTTGCAAATATCGACCTTGATTTCAGGCAGCGTGCTGCGGGTGAGGAAGCCGTTGCCGCAACCGCACTTAACGACGGTCGGAATGTAGCGAGGATGGATGTTTTTTTGCATGGCGCACGACCTTAGCGAAAACGAACGGCGAGGAAGCCGGCGAGCGGCAGCAGGCTGCTACTCGGTCCAGCGGAATAGTTGGGGAATCCTCAATCTTACAAGCATCGGCAAAATCGGACAAGTGGCGTGAGCCCGTACGAGCGTTTTGCCGATGCTTGAGGATGTGAGTCGTAAGTTGTTACCGGAATTGTGTTTATCGACACTTGGTTTGTTAACTGGTTTGTTGCGAAGTCGCGAATGGCTTCGCAGCGTCGCGGCCTACTTCTTGCCGTAGAGGGCTTTCGCCTGGTCGCGGAACACGCCGGAGCATTTGCCGCCGTCGTTGGCGTAGCCGGCGTGTTGCACGAGGAAAACCGTGATCAGGCCGGTCGTGGTGTCGACGTTCATGTTCGTCGACATCGCGCCGCCGTGCCCGAAGCTGCCGCCGCCGACCGAGAAGCCGAGGCCGTAGCCGTCTTTCACGGCATCGCCGGTTTGTTTCGACGTGAGCGCCTTCACGGCGTTCTCCGACAAGATCTGCTTGCCGTCGAACTTACCTTTGTTGAGCAGCATCTGGCAGAAGCGAGCGACATCGCCCGCCGTCGAGAACAGGCCGCCGGCCGGCATCGGGTACCGCTTCGTCTTGTCGTACAACGGATACTGTAGCTGACCGATCGTCATCGATTGGAGATTGGTCTTCTCCTTATTAGGACTGTACGAAGTCGCGAGCCGCGAGACTTGCTCTTCGCTCGGCCAGTAGGTGGTGTCGGTCATGCCGAGCGGCTTGAGCAAGCGCTCGTCGAGGAAGTCTTCGTACTTCTTCCCGCTGACGACTTCGATGATCCGGCCGGCGGTGTTGATGCCGGCGTTGGAGTATTGATACTTCGAGCCCGGCTCGTGCGTGAGCGGCGTCGCGGCATACGTCTTCACGGCGGCTTCGAGCGTGAGCGCGTCGAGGGTCGGGGTTTCCTTCGCCGAACGGAACGGCATGCCCGACGTATGGCTCAGCACTTCGCGCACGGTAACGAGATGCTTCGGCGGCTGCGGCTCGCCCGTCTCTCCCTTAGGAAGCGCCACGCGCAGGGCCTTCATCTCGGGCAGATATTTTTCGATCGGATCGTCGAGGCTCACTTTGCCGTCGTCGACCAAGA
The DNA here is from genome assembly GCA_021413845.1 of Planctomycetia bacterium. NCBI lineage: Bacteria > Pseudomonadati > Planctomycetota > Planctomycetia > Planctomycetia bacterium. The sequence continues at coordinate 16,230 of JAIOPP010000039.1, forward strand.
TCATCAGCGCTGCGCCCGTGATCGACTTCGTTTGCGAGGCGATCCAGAACATGGTGTCGGGCTTCATCGGCCGTTCGCCGGCGATATCGGCAAAGCCGATGGCGTCGACGGCGAGCACCTTATCTTTGTCGGCGACAAGCGTCACCGCACCGGCCAACGAATGGCTATCGACAAACGGCTGCAACGCAGCGGCGATCGGCGACTGGGCGGCTGCCGGCTTCACGGAGGCAGGCGCATCTTTCGCAACAACGCAGAGCGGCGCAGCGAACAGCGTCGCCAGGTTCAAGGCGGCAACGAAGAAATATTTCATCGTGTTCTTCCTTTCGATAGCCGCGTGATGCAGATCCGCGGCAGTTGGTAAGCGGCTGCTAATTATTAAACAAAAAGTGGCAAATGTCGCCGTCTTGCATGACGTACGCCTTCCCTTCGACACGCAGTTTTCCGGCCTGGCGGATCTCTTTTTCACCCTTATAGGTTTCGAGATCCGGCAGCGAATAGACTTCGGCCCGAATGAAACCTTTCTCGAAATCGGTATGGATCACGCCGGCGGCTTGCGGCGCAGTCGCACCGATCGGGATCGTCCAAGCGCGCACTTCCATCTCGCCGGCCGTGAAGTAGCTTTGCAGCCCGAGCACGCGATAGGCTTCGCGCGCGAGCACGGCGAGCGCAGGCTCGGCGAGGCCCGACGATTCGAGCATTTCCTTCCGATCTCCTTCGTCGAGCTCGGCGATCTCGGCTTCGAGCTTCGCACACACCGGCACGACCGACGCTCCGACCTTCGCCGCGAACTCGCGGACCTGCATCACGAGCGGGCCTTTCCCTTCGAGGTCGTTCTCGTCGACGTTCGCGACATACATGATCGGCTTGGCCGACATCAGGCCGAAGCTGTTGATCGCTTTCGCTTCGTCGATCTCGATCTTCATCTTGCGCAGCGGCTCGTCCGTCGCCAGATGCGCGACGCATTTCTTAATCACGTCGACGCGAGCCTTGGCTTCCTTGTCGCCGCTCTTGGCCGCGCGCTCCGCCTTCGGCAGGGCCGTCTCCAAGGCTTGGATGTCGGCGAGCATCAATTCGATTTCGATCGTCTCGATATCCGACACCGGGTTCACCGATCCGGCGACGTGGATCACATCGGGATCCTCGAAGCAGCGGACGACTTGCAAGATGGCGTCGACCTCGCGGATGTGACTGAGGAACTTGTTGCCGAGTCCTTGCCCTTCGCTGGCCCCTTTGACGATGCCGGCGATATCGATGAGCTTGATCGCGGCCGGCACGAGCTTCTTCGGCACGATGTATTTGCTGATCCGCGCGAGGCGATCGTCGGGAACCGTGACGACCCCTTCGTTGGGCTCGATCGTGCAGAACGGATAGTTCGCGCTCTGCGCGGCCTTGGAACTGGTGAGCGCGTTGAAGAGGGTGCTCTTCCCGACGTTGGGCAATCCTACGATACCGGCTTCCATGATCGTGGCCGTGACCTTCGCGAAAGGGGGGAGTGAACTATCGGTCGGCAACCCGACCGCGGAAAACCGGCGATTATACCGGAGAATTGGGGCGGAGGGCAGTGGGCGGAAGGAGCAGGAAAAGTAGCAGGCACGTTCCACGTGCCGTCAGCCACATGCGTCGTTGAAGCTGAGTGCGGCATCGCAACGCACGCAGCCTCCGTTCACACGCCGCTCTGTTCACAGGCAGCTCCGTTCAATAGCCCCGGATGCACATCCGGGGCCGCACCGTAATGATCGTTCCGTATCAGCTGTGGCGGACGGCACGTGGAACGTGCCTGCTACGTTACAGAAATGGCCCAATTCTTCGCGTTGAAACTCACCGCTTGAAGTGCGATGTTGAACTTCGTGAGGAGACGAGACTCCGACCTCCGGTAGGTTTCGACGCGTTGCTTGTTTCGTTCACGCGAAATCGGCGACGACGAATCGCGATGGGGAATTTTTAGCTTCGGCCGCGCCGCTTGTCGCCGCCTTGGCTGGAACGAATCGAGCGCTAAGCTCGGTCCCTCGCGACGATGGTCGATCGATTGAGAAAGCAAATCGTTCGATGTCTCTTTCCGGCCTGCGGTGCGTGAAGGTTTGCTTCGGCGAATGATCACGTATCGCGATCCTTGGTCGTCGTGCGTTCGTGGATGAAACGTGCGACGACGAATATCGAGGATTAAATTATGCACGACGGGCTCTGCGAGGTTGCAACATCGCAGAGAGCGCTTCGTTGCTGCGGGTGTCGTCCGGTGCGTCGTCGCGCGAGCCAGTCTTTCTTCATTTGAAGCAAGCCGGCTCGGGCGGAATGCTCTGCGCAGAGAATCGTTTGACAAGAAGCCCGGCCCGCTCGGGCGACGACGCACGAATGTTTTTTAAGTCGCAACAAGGCGCGATCACGGCCGTGCTTTGTTTAAGTAGCAGGCACGTTCCACGTGCCGTCCGCCACAGCTGATAGCGAACGATCGTTGCGGTGCGGCCCCGGATATGCATCCGGGGCTA
>JAIOPP010000040.1 GCA_021413845.1 Planctomycetia bacterium
TTGCCAGTGCAGCAAGATACAGTGAAGTAATAATCTCTTCTTCCGGTTTATTGTCTTTCAACATCATCGCGATCCGTCCGTTGTCGGCTCGCAGTTTGTTGTGAACGACCGGACCGTTGATCATCTGCAGCGCTTGCGACAGGTTCGACTCGCTGCTCCGCTCGCATTGGCAAGCGGTCTCGCGAGCCGGCTGACCAAAGACCTTGAGGAAGTAATTGTCGACGTCGGGGCTCGGCAACTGCACGGCCGTGGTGCCGGCCGGCAGGCCCGCGAATTTCTCCGGCACGCCGGTGACTTGGCAGATGGCGTCGAGCAGTTGTTCGGCGGTCAGCATGCGCGTGCGACTGTGCGAGAAATACTTCACGTCGTCTTTGTTGAACTCGTTGCGGCGCGAACTGAGTTGATAAAGCCGGCTGTTGAGGATCGTGCGCATGACATGCTTACGATCGAACTTGTGCGCGATGAAGTCCTTAGCCAGCGCTTCCAGCAAGATCGGATGCGCGGCCGGGTTCGACTCGCGGAAGTCGTCGACCGGCTCGATGATGCCGCGCCCCATCAAGTTGCCCCAGATGCGATTCACTTCGACTTTGGCGAAGAACGGATTCTCGGGCCCGATGAGCCAAGCGGCGAACGCATCGCGGCGATCGTCTTCGGGGGGCAGTTCGACGTCTCCCTTGAGCGGGGCCCAAGGCTTCATGGTTTTGCCGGTGCGCGGCTGCGTGATTTCGCCGTTCTTCGCGCTCCAGACGACGAGATCGTTTTCATCGGCCGACTTCTTGCGCTGCACGCGCGTGAAGAAGGCTGCGATGCCGTAGTAGTTGTCTTGCGTCCAGCGCTCGAACGGGTGATTGTGGCACTTCGCGCATTGAATGCGAATGCCGAGAAACAATTGCGAGGCGGTTTCCGTGCAGTCGTTCACGTCGCCGGCCGTGCGATAGAAGTTGGCGGCCGGATTCGCGAGCGTGCTGCCCGACGCGGTTACAAGCTGCCGCGCGAACTCGTCGTACGGGAGGTTGCTGCGCACCGCTTGTTCGATCCAATGATGGAACTTATAAACTCCCGGCTCGGAGACCTTGGTCTTGCGCACGCGGAGCAAATCGGCCCATTTCAGCGCCCAGAAGTCGATGAAGTCTTCGCTCGCTAGGAGGCGGTCGATGGTCGCGGCGCGCTTGTTCGAGGCTTTGTCGGCGAGGAAGCTTTCCGTCTCGGCGATGGTCGGCAGCCGGCCGACGACGTCGAGGTGGACGCGGCGAATGAACTCTTCTTCGCTGCAGGCCTCGGCCGGGAGAATCTGCAAGCGATTCAATTTCTCGAACGCCAACTTGTCGATGAAGTTGTTTTCCGTCGGCTGGTTCCACTTGAAGCCGGGGACGTCTTCGAGATACGTCAGGGCCGTGGTTTCCATCTTGTCGAGATAGCGGACGAGCACGGTCGTTTCGCCCCGTTCGCGGCTCACGACGAAACCATCGGCATCGACCGTGGCGACCGCTTCGTCGCTGCTGAGATAATCGGCGAGCTTCGTGATGTCGCGAATCGTGCCGTCGGAATAGTGACCGAGCACGAGCAGTTGTTGCACGTGGGCCGGTCGGAAGTATTCGCGATTCTTCGGATAGACTTCGATCTTCGTGCAGGTCGGCGCCCCTTCGGCGTCGAGCTTGCAACCTTGGCCGATCCAGTCGCGGAGAAGCTCGAACGTGTAGTCGTCTTTCTTCAGCCGCCGCCCGCCGCCATGCGCGATTTCCATCAGCGGCTTGCGCAGGAGCAAGCTGCCGGCCGGGTCGATCGGGTCGATTCGGCGCGCATACGATTCGCGAACCAGCGTTTCGATGTCGAGCACCGGATCGTAGGCGCGGAGCGAAAGCCGGAAGCCCCCTTTGCCGCTCGGCGAACCGTGGCAAGCTCCTTGGTTGCAGCCTTGCTTCGTGAGCGCCGCTTGCACGGAGAACGTGAACGAGGTTTGTTCCGGCTTCTGTTGCTCGACCGCTTCGACCGGCACCGAGGCTTTATGCGAACCGACCGTGATTTGAACCACGGTCTTGCCGTTGCCGGTCGGGAGGACGAGCCCTTCTTGAATGCGAGCGACGCGCGGGTCGGCCGAGGTGAGCTGCGCGGCGCGGGTGAGATCTTGCACGGTGCCGTCGGCGTAGAAGCCCGACACGACGACGTTCATATATTGGCGCGGCGTGGTGAAGCGAATCGATTCCGGACGAACCTCGATCCGCTGCGGCGCGCCGACGACGATCGGCGTCAAGCCCGCGTTCTCGGTGGCTCGCATATCGGCGGCGTTGGCCGGCGCCAGCGCGAGCGCAACGACCACCGCCGCGCTTCCGAGAGCGGCGAGACTTTGCAACGCTTGTATTAGTCGGGACATGATGCGTCCTCCTGGCGAGCGGTAATTCGTTCGGCGTTCCGTTGCTACTTCTTCGGTTCGACCTTCACGGCGGTCTCTTTCGCGGGCGTAGTCGCCGCGACGGGCTTCGGGGCTTCCGCCTTCTTGGGTACATCGGGCTTCTTCGTCTCCGCCGTTTTAGTGTCGGTCGGCTTTGTGGCGGCGGTCGGCTTCGGCGCTTCCTTGGCGGGCTCGATCTTCTTGCCATCGATGCGCAACGTGAGATCGGCGAGCGTCGTCTTTTTCGGTTGGTCGAGATACGTCGCCGAAGCGATCACGCGGATCGGTTGTGCGGCCGCGGCAAGAGCTTTATCGGAGCCGACGAACTCGATCGTCCCTTCGGCTTTCCCTTTGGCGATCGTCACCGGCGCGGCCGTGACTCCGGCGGGCAAGCCTTCGACGGTCAGCGTGATCGCGTCGTCGAACTTGCCGAGCTTTTCGATCTTGATCGGCAGCGAGGCCTTGCCCGAAGGTTGCGCGAGGACGATCGCTTTCGTCGCCGCCGAAAGCTTAAGCAGTTCGCCGATCGGGTCGCCGATGAAGATGGAAAGCTGATCGACCAGAGCGGCCGGCGGATTCGTGAGCCCGCCGAAGAGCTTCGCCAGCGGCGGTGCGATAAGAGCCGTCGTCGGGCTCATCCCTTCGGCGGTCTTCTCGTTCCCTTTCGCAGGGACCGCTTCGCCGACGATGCGCGCCTGTAAGAGCGTGCCGGGCACGAGCGATTCCGGCACGGTAATGAGGAGCGGGATATCGAGCTTCGCTTCCGGAATGATTCCTTCGGCTTGGAACTTGTCGGTGCCCGTCCCTGTGATGCGGAAATGAATCGGGCCGGTGTAGCCGGAGCGTACGGCAGTGACTTTCGTCTTGCCGACGCCGCCGCGGGGGATGTCGAGCTTCTCGACGTCGAGCGCGAGCGTGAAGCCGGGGGCCGCCTGGCCGATCTCGATCCGATAAACGAATTGCGGACCGCCGCGGCGCAGCAACTCTTCGGCCGACAAGATGAAGGTGCCGTCCGCAGGGACCGTGTAGTCGAGCGAGCTTTCTTCGACACCCAAGTCGTCGTTCTCGACGAGCGTCTTTCCATCGGCGCTCAGCAATCGTAGATAGAGGTCGGTCGGAGAATTCAAGCGCCGGGTTCGTCCGGAGAAGCGGAGCTTGTCACCTTTCTTCGCGGTGAAACGGTAATAGTCGCGATCTTTCGGGTTGTCGAAGCGACCGTTGATCGCGCCCGAGGCGTTTACCGTCGTCGCTGCGGCGAGCTCGTTGTTCGGTTCGACTTCGACTTGCTCGGCCCCGGCGGCGACGGCAAGCGTCGTGAGGCCCGAGCCTTGTCCGGCGGTGTATTTCGCGGCGAGAGGAACTTGCCCGCCGGCGACATCGCGCGGCACGTCGAGCTTGATCGGCTCAAGCTTTCCGACATCGGCCCCGACGGCTTGCACCGCCGACTTCGTGCCGGCTTGCGCTCCCATCGGATAAGGAGCACCGAGGAGCGGGAAGTCGCCGAGACGGAGACGATAGCGATACGTGGCGCTACCGGCGTAGCGAATGTCGCGGAGCTCGATGATATAGTCGCCGGCTTTCTGGAAGCGGTAGGTAAAACGGCCGTCGACGCCGCTCGATTCATCGTCGTCGGCATAGGCGAGCTCGTGGCCTGCGGTGTCGAGCAGCCGCAGGACGGGATCGAGCGCGAACCCCAAGCGACGCGCCACGACCTCGACGCTCAGTCGTTCGCCGGCCTCGGCGTGGATCTTGTAGTAGTCGAACGTCTCGGCTTCATACACGCCGTCGATCGCGATCGGCGCTTTCAGCGGCTGCGCCGTGGCGATCGTCTTGTTCGTGTTCTTCTCGTAGTCGGTCGGCAGATCGTCGACCATGATCAGCCGCAGGTTCGACGTGCCGTGCGCGGTGACGACCCGTGCGCCGTAGATGCCGGGCGTGGTGCCGGGCGGGAGCTTGATTTGAAAGCGGGCACGGCTCGGGTCGGGCTTCGGCGGCGCGGCCGGCTTCGCATCCTTCGCGGCCGGAGCTTTCGAGTCCGCCGGCTTCGGGTCGGGTTCGAGCGTACAAACGGCGCCGGGGATGTTCGTCCAGAGCGAAACGGCGTCGTGAAGTTGACTCCCTTGCGCTTGCAGAATTACGGTCTCGCCCGGCGCGATGGCCGAAGGGACGAAATGCGAGAGGACCGACGGCTCGAGCGGGGCCGCTTCCAGCGACGAACGTGCGGCCGAAAATATGAACGCAATGCCGAGCAGGCAGCCGACGACTAGACGCTTCATAGCGCTGGATCCTGGCGGGTGGAGAACCATCGCGCAGAGCAAGAACGTGTCCGCAAAACGAAACGAATGCGAGCAGCGCCGAGCGATGCGCAACGGGCGGGCGGGAACGGCAAGTCGGAGGTAGGAGCAAGCAGGGGTGACGAGCGGAAAACGGCCGCGGGCGACCTTATTTCCTATACACGACGATAACCGCTGCCGAGAGGGGCTGTCAATTTGTTTCTTACCGCAATGCCGGCCTAGGGTTAGGTGCGGTATTCACCCTGCGTGACACGCCCGGAGAACGAAATCGACTCGTATCTCGCCGGTTACTTCTTCTTTTGCTCGACCGGCAGGCGGTCGATCTTCGCGGCGAGGATGAAATCGTTTTCCGATAATCCGCCGATCGCGTGGGTCCAAAGCTCGATCCAGACGTTGCGATAGCCCTCGAGATGCAAGTCGGGATGGTGCTGATCCTCTTCGGCAACCACGGCGACCGCCTCGAAGAACTTCATTCCGGCGAGGAAGTTCTTCACCGTCCAATCCTTGCGGATCCGCTGGTCGTCGGCCGTAAGGCGCCAGCCTGGGAGCGTCGTCAGTTGCCGACGCGCTTCTTCGACCGAGTAGGGAGCGACGCCCCCTTCGCACGGCAAGCACTTCTTCTGCACGAGTTGTTCGGGCGATTGCGTTTCCATGATCTGGCTCCCGGCGTGTTGAGATCAGGTTCTCGAACCAAGGCATTCTATCAAGCCGTGAAGCGGGAGACATTCTTTTGCGCGATCGTCTGCGCGATCGTCGAGCAAGGTGAGCGGAAGTCTTTCACAGCTCGGAGATGGTCTTCACCAAACCTTCACCAGCGCCTCACCAGCCGTTCGCTATACGATCGGGCTCGGCGTCGGCATTCTTAGAGCGTCGGCCGGTTGAGGCGTCGCTCTGAGAGGGATTCGAGAGCAAGACGACGCCTCAGGCACACCGTTCGATTTCGAGTTTCGAGTTCGTTCGCTCAGGGTGATGGATCATGCCCACCGTGCCTCAATTTGCGTCCGAGATCGTCGTTTCCGGTGCGGCTGTGCCCAGCCGCGCGATGGCCGGCACTGCGCCTGCGCCGCTGCTGGCTTGGTCGCGCGATCTGCCCGACTTCCGCGATTTCGGACCTGCCTCGATCAGCGATGCGTTGTCGACGTTGAAACGCCGCGCCACGCGGGCCGCCAAGCCTGAAGCGATGGATTTGCGTGAGTATCTCGCTCCGGTTACCGATGCCAGGCCTGCGCACGCTTCCTCGGCCGAGGCGGTGTTGGCGATGGTGCAATACTTCGAGCGTCGCGCTACCGGCCGCAGCTTCGTCGGCTCGACGACGTTCTTACATCACACGGCTCGTCGACTCGAAGCCGTAGCCGGCGAGCGCGGGATCGGGCTCCGTGCGGCGTTGAAAGCGCTGGTTCGTTTCGGTTGTCCGCCGGAGCGCTATTGGCCGTTCGAGCCTGCGCGAGGCGATGCGGAGCCCGATGCGTTTACCTTCGGTTTTCAGCGGGAATTCGCCGACTTGCGTTACCTGCGGCTCGATACGCCGGGGCTGGCCGGAGCCGAGGTGTTGCGGCAGGTGAAGAGTTTCGTCGCCGCGGGCTTCGCGTGCGTCGGTGGGATGTCGTTTCCCGGCTCGACGACTTCTTCCGGCGATATTCCTTATCCCACGCAGCACGACTCCGTCGCCGGCAGCACGGCGTTCACCGTCGTCGGCTACGACGATGCGTATCGTATCCGTTCGCAAAAAGGTGCGCTGCGTATTCGAGCGACGTTCGGGTCCGGCTGGGGCGAAGCAGGCTACGGCTATCTGCCGTATCGCTTCGTCGAGCAATTCGGCGCTTGCGACTTCTGGACGCTCGTGAAGCCGGAGTGGACGGCCTCGCGCGAGTTCGAGCAACCACGGTGAGTCGATGTTTTTCGTATCGCGAAGAGCTTCACCTTTGCCTCACCTTCGCACCCACTCGGCTCCTGTAGTTCCCCCATCAAACGGTCGAGATAGTGAGAAGTGTCCGAAGCAAACTACTTTGTGTTCCTAAGACGCCGTGCCAAGCGTCTTGAGAGAAGGAGAATTGAAATGTTACGCTACGTGAAAGACTTGTGGACGGATGAAAGCGGTTTCGTGTTGTCGACGGAAATGATGTTGTACGGAACGGTCGGGGTCGTCGGTGCTACGACGGGCTTGTCTGCTTTCCGAGATGCCGTCAACACGGAACTCGGCGACCTCGCCAAGGCGATCGGCTCGCTCGATCAGAGTTACTGCATCTCGCCCGTAACCGGGCATCATGCCTATACGGCCGGGAGCGCTTTCTATGATCGCGCCGATCTGCCCGATGTGCCGCAGCTCCAATATGTCCCGCAAGCTTGCGTAGCTCCTGTCGGACGTCCGCTCGTCTGTGCCGACGTGTTCGGACCCCAAGCGATTCCCACGAACGGGCCGGGACCAGTGCCCGCACCTCGGGCTCTCCCCCAAGGTGCGTTGGTTCCCGGTTCCGTTCAGGGAGTCGCCGTACAACAAGCCGGCTCGAAGGGAGTCAACGTGGCTCCGGTGCCCGATGCGAATTTCAGCGGCGGGCATCATCATCACCACGTCCACCATCCGCGAGTTGCGGGTCAGCCTTATACGGCCGCCCAAGCGCTTAACGAGCCGTACTTGGTCGACGTGCCGGAAGGTTACTTCAACGTGCCGCCGAGCGGCTACGTCGGTCCGGTGTCGCAGTTTCCCGCTTATTTGAATCGCGGCTTGGGGAATGCTCCCTGCAACGGCTGTAGCCCGAACGTAGGTTATGGTCACGGTGTCGGCGTGTCTCTCCCGGCCGACGCCGTGATCGTGCCGGCCCCGGTGCCGGTGTACTATGCCCCGGCGATCGTGACGGCCGAGCCGGCTTGGAACACGATCGAACTCGGCTTCGCTAAGGTCGGCGATGCGGAGTTGGAATACGTCGAGAAGTTCCGCACGGCGAAATGCCTGCATGTGATCGGCTCGAACGTCACCGACAAGGGCTTGGTCTATGTCGGTCAGATGCAGCAATTGGAATCGGTTCACCTCGTCGGCACTCAGATTACCGACGCCGGTTTGAAGGAACTCGGGAAGCTGAAGAACCTTCGCTTCCTGCACCTCGTCGGCACGAACATCACCGACGCAGGCCTGAAGAATCTCTCTTCGCTCAAGCAACTGCAAGAGCTCGATGTTCGCGGCACTCCGGTAACGGATGCCGGCTTGGCCGAACTTAGTAAGTCTTTGCCCACGTTGAAGGTAGTCCGTTAGACTCTCTCCTCTCTCTCTCTCTCCAACGGATTGCCCTAACCAACGCGCCGCCGGTCGACTAAGTGCCAGTCGACCGGCGGTCGGGCATTGATAGAGAGCCGCGTTAAGGCCGATCTTTCGCTGGCCGTTTCTCGCTTCGCACGGCATCTTCCAGCGATTCGAGATCTTTCCGTTCGACGAGATATTGCTCCGTCGAACCGTTCCCGTGAGGCCTGCTTTTGCAGGTCGCGGTGAACTTCTCGATCACATCGGCCAGCCAAGCCCGATCGCGACCCGACGCTTCACGACGCCCGGCTAAGAAAGCCCCGGCGACGAGAAACCCGAGCGTGAAGGCGACGGCCGCGGTGAGATAATAAGAGAGCATGGAAAATGATGATCCATGCTCAGCCTCGGCAAGTCAATGAAGCGGGCCTAAGGGGATGCTGCGGCGGGAATCGCTGGGCGGTCTTGCGGCGGGCGTTGTACGAGCATTTCGTCGAGATTGTGCCGCGCACCCTTGTGATGCGGGTTGAGCCGCAAGGCCGCATGGTATTGCTCGGCAGCTTCCGTAAGCCGGCCTTGCTTGGCGAATACGCCTCCCAAGTTGTTATGCGCCTTGGCCGATGGCTCTAAGCGGAGCGTCGTCTGATATTCGACGATCGCTTCGTCGAGCGCTCCTTGCGCCGCCAGCGCGATTCCGTAGTTGAAGTGCGTCGAAACGACTTCCGGATCGATCGCGATCGACTCGCGAAAGCACTTATTCGCTTCGGCAAATCTTCCCAAGGAAGTGAGCGAAGCTCCGAGATGATTGCGCAATTGAGCGTTGGCCGGATTGATCTTTAAGGCGGAGTAGCACCACTCGACGGCTTCGGCGTGCCGGCCTTCGCGCGCCAAGGCGACGGCTAAGAGTCCTTGGGCTCGGAAGTTGTTTTCGGTAACTGCGATGGCGTGGGAATAGAGGGTCACGCCGTTGCGCCAATAGCCGACGTGTATCCAGGTCAAGATTAGGCACGCCGCCACGGCTCCGACACTCGAGAGATCGAGCCATAGCTGCCGGCCGGGCACGCGACGAAGTAGCTCAGGCACGCCCCATGCAACCATGATGAAGATGCCGATCAACGGCACGTAGGTATAGCGGTCGGCCATTCCTTGCGTGCCGACTTGCACGAGACCGATGACCGGCACCAGCGTTCCTAAGTACCACAGCCAACCGACAAGGAGATATTTCTGCTGTCGTCCGCGCCAAAGCACGAGCAAGCTCACGGCGAACAAAGCTGCCGCCGAGCAGCAGACCAGCGAGTAGAAATTCGGGGCTGGAGTCCAATCGGGCGGCGTGAGGCCTGCGTGCGGATAATAAGCCGAAAGATGCGTGGGCCAGAACGTGTTCCATAAATAGCCGGCATAGGAAACGGCGGCGTTTCCTGCGCGAATACCGAACGACATGGTTTCCAGGCTTTCTACGGCGCCGCTCTCGTATTGCGCCCTCGCGGTGAGAACCGCAGACAGAGCCGAGATGCCGAACAGCGGGATCTTTTCGACGAATAAACCTAGTGCGATGCGCAGCACGCTGCGGCCCGATGCCGCTAAAGTCGCAAACCGATCGAGCGGCCAGTAGTCGAGCAGCAACAACACGCAAGGAAGCGTGACGAGCATCGCCTTCGATGCGAGGCCTAAGAACAACAAGGTCGCCACGAGCGCATAGCGTCTTAAGCCCGGCTTTCGGACGTAGCCGGTGTAGGCTCCCATGCACAGGATCCAGAACAATGTGCTGAGGACGTCTTTGCGTTCGGAAATCCAAGCGACCGATTCCACATGCAAAGGATGCAACGCGAACATGAGAGCGACGAAAGCGCTGGGGCGATCGTCGCGCGTCATCCGTTGCAGCACTAAAAACAGCAACACCGAGTTGGCGATATGCAGCAGCAAGTTCACGAAATGCATCCAGCCCGGTCGAGGGCCGAACAACTGGCAGTCGAGCATGTACGACAGCCAAGTAAGCGGATGCCAATTCGAGAAATAGTCGGTCGTCAGCGCCCAGCGGATGTTTTCGAACGTCAGGCCGGACCATATCCGCGGATGCTCTTGCACGTACCTCGGATCATCGAAAGCGACGAAGTCCCAAAAGATGACGCGGAAGTAAACCACGGTCGTCAGCGCGGCCAAGAGCGCGCAGATGCGGAGCTGAGTGCGACGGTCGGCGGTCGTCGGCTGCGTCAGCGGCGGCGTCGAAGCGTTCATGGTTTCCGGTGGCCTAAGGCGGCGCAAAAAGCGAAACGACAAAAAGCGAAACGAATAGGGTCGAGTCTTAGCGCGGATCGCGCTTCACGGCATATAGCTCGATCGTCCCGCCCGCGTGAAACGCCGCTTCGGCGAACGTGAGGAGGCCGGCGAGCGGCGCAAGCACCGCCAAGCCTAAGATCGAAACGAGCGATTGCAGAGGATACTCGCGCCAAGGTCGGCGAACGTTTCGCGCCGAGGGACTGCGCAGCAGATCGTAAAGCAGGTTGTGGCGCAAGCCGCACCGATTGAGCAGGCTTTGGATCCAGCCGTAAGGGTTTTGCTCGAGCGATCCGTAGCCGGCGTGTTTCACATCCAGGCCCAGCTGAGGAAGCTTCTCATGGAGCCACGGAGCGCTGAAATGCCAATAGTGCCGCGGCAGGTCCAGGTGGAACCAATCGTATTTCGTGAGCTTCGCTTGCCAGCCGGCGGAGTTGGGAACGGCGAGCGCCAAGACGCCCCCCGGCTTGAGAATGCGCGCGATCCCTTCCAGCGCCGGGAGCGGGTCCGGCACATGTTCGAGAACGTGCCAAATAATGACGGCGTCGAATTGCGAGTCGGCGTACCGAGTGGGATCGAAGCCCCCGAGCGTCACGTTCAGCTTGAGATGATCGCGCGCGTGTTGAGCCGCCGTGGAGCTGAGCTCCACCCCTTCGACTTCCCAGCCTCGTTCGCGCAGAGTCGCGAGAGTCAGACCTCGGCCGCAACCGATATCGAGGACTCGCCCGCGAGCATTCGTCCAGCATTCCAATGCGCGAGCTCGACGACGGCGCAACCAGCGCGACAGCGCTTCCATGACGGGATGGAAGCGCGCATTTTGGTCGCCGTAATACTCCTTGGGGTAATAAGGGCCCACTTCCTCGATCGAAAGTTGCGGCACGGTAAACGTGAGACCGCAGTGGTCGCAATGAGCTATTCGGAATCGATCCGGACTGCCGCCGGCGTGCGGAGCGGAACCTTGCCACGAGGTGGAAGCGCCCGGCGTGTCGCAGGCGCGGCAGGTCCACGAACGATCGAAAGCCGCGTCGGCTGCGGTCGAACGGGATGTCGACGTCGGCCGTTCGGATTCGTCGAACACTTGTCTCGCCAAGCCGGAGGTCGGATGATCGCCCAGCGTGGACGGGAAGTCGGTAGCCATCGAAGCATTCTCGGGAAAGGATGGTTTTACTTACGGCTGCAATTGCAGTGCTGCGTAATAGGAAGCAGGATGCGCGGCGTCGACGTGATCGAGCCGGCGACCGAGTTCGTTGAACAACGGCGAGCGATGCCAGCCGAGGCGATGTAAGCGGAACTCGAAGCTGGTCGCGAGAACGCCGAGCCCGTACTTCACCGAACGGCGGAAGTTGATGGACGACGCTTCGGCGAAATAGCGCGTCGGGCAAGTGATCTCGCCGATCCGGTAGTCGAAGTAAACGGCTTGAGCGAGCATCTGGTTGTCGAAGACGAAGTCGTCGGAATTTTCTTCCAGAGGGAGCTTCGTAAGAACATCGCGTGAAAAAGCGCGGTAGCCGGTGTGATATTCGGAGAGCTTGTGCCGCAGCAGCAAGTTTTGCACGGCCGTCAGGAAGCGATTGGCCGCGTATTTGTATTTGGGCATGCCGCCGGCAAGCGCGCCGGTTCCCAAGATGCGCGAGCCTAGCACGACGTCGAACTCGCCATGCGCGATCAAGCTCGACATGGCCGTGATCAAGCGGGGCGTGTACTGATAGTCGGGATGCAACATCACGACGATATCGGCACCCAACTCGAGCGCTTGTCGGTAACAGGTCTTTTGATTCCGGCCGTAGCCGAAGTTGCGGCTGTGGACGAACGTCTTCACTCCGAGCGAGGCGGCCAATTCGGCCGTTCGATCGGAACTGGCATCGTCGACCAGAATCAGATGATCGACAACGTCGCGAGGGATTTCGGCGATCGTGCGGCGAAGGGTCTTCTCCGCGTTATAGGCCGGCATGACGACGACGATTTTCTTGTCGTTGAGCATCGCGATAGGCCTCGGGGTTTGGTCCGAGGGCGCCAGGGTTGGTCGGAAAGAAGGGTCTTATCCGACAGTAATTACCCTCGATTTATCCGGCAAACCAATTCATGCTCGGCTCTCGTCATTCGGCCGCAAGGGATGCCGAATGCTGTCGGTTAATCGGAATGTGCCGACGATGACGGTTGTGCCGACGGACGAGATGGGCGAGCGAACCCTCGTGCTCCGATGGGATGACGCCGTGAAATCGACTCTCATGCGAAATGTCGGGACGTAAAAAAATCCCCGGGATGTGCAACTTGCACACCCCGGGGATCGTGTTTCGCGAGATCGACTCAAGAGACTTGAATCAGCCGCGATAAATCGACTAGGTGCCACCGACTTCGATTGCAGCTGCGTTGTTGCAGATCGAAACGCACTTCGAGTTGCCGGTGTCGCTGGTGTCGGTCGACGTGTCGCAGAAGTCTGCGCTGTCGATGAAGAAGCTACCTGGGTTGTACGCATGGTGGCCGGACGCACCGCTGAAGCTGTACGACTGGTTGATGTTCGCGATGGCTTGAGCAACGTCAGCCAACTCGGTGACGACCGAATCACGAAGGCTCTTGAGGCCGGCGATGATGCCGATCACGAGAATCGTGGCGACCAAAATAATTTCCGACGAGATAATCGCACCCGTCTCTTCGTTCCACAAACGCAACATGGTCTTCATACTCTCTCTCCAAAGATGAAGCGGATAACTTGGCCTCGCCGAAATGGTCGAGGCTCCAAACCCATAACGGGCCTAAACGTTAGGCCAGTTCGAACGGAACCTCGCTCTTGTTATGCGCCGCTTGTGCCGAAGCGGAGCGAGTCGGGTTTCGTTCAATACGGAAAGTCGCCGAACGACGAACTACAGCGCTGAAGTTCAAGTGTCGGCTAACGGCACGCAACCAGTGCGTGCTGACAACGGCAACGTGGTGCCGATTCGCGAATGCGAAAGAAAAAGAAGCGGACATGTATCTCTCTCCCCTCGCAAAATGCGACCTCAAATCCAATCCGCTTTCCGCGACAGGGAGAAGTCCGAACGAGGTCCGCAGGGAGCAGTGCCATGCTCTCGCATCTCTCGAAGATTGCCGGCTCTCACCCCGACGAATCTCGACTTCCGACCATGTTGCAGCTCGAGGGGTGCCTTCCCCCAAGACGGTTGGTTCTGCTTGAGTAATCCGAACAACCGGCATAACCGATGTGTTTCGTACAACCCATACAATCCACATAACCGACACTATTTGGTCGACCCAGTTAAGTCAACTTAATTATTTTACGCAGTCGTCCTATTTGGTTGTTTTGAGGGCGAGGGGGACCTATCGGAAGACCTTGAAACCTGAATGCAACAAGAATGCGTAAGTTATTTGAAATAAATGAGTTGCGGCAGGATCAAGCGAGGCATTACTCGCGACCTATTTCACTTGAGAACCGGCTCCTGAAATTTTTAGATTGAGCGTGGTTTTGGTTGAATCATAAAAAGAAAATGCCGCTCGTCGACGTGACGAGCGGCATGGATTCAAGGTTGGAAGTGCGGCAACCGGTGAATTTACGGCGGCGGAAGGTCGGAAACGCTCCGGTGCGTCAGGCCCGCTTCGTTGACCGTGGTGACGGAAACGCTCACCCCGATCGAGCCTTCCCATTCCTTATCGCTCGGCCAGACCGGTTTGAGCTTTTTGGTCGTCGGCTCTTCCGAGGTTTCCATAGCCGTGACGATGGTCTGATTGAAAAACTTCAAGAGCGTCGGGCCGTTGGTAAGGTCATACGTGATGGCATCTTGCGGCGGAATCAGTTCCGCGGCGCGCGTGGCGATGGGGCTCCCCGCCAACGACGCACCGGCTTGCGGCGGAGTGCGCAACATCGAGAGCGCTTTCTCGGTGACCCCTTTACCGATCGCGACGACCATGGTGCCGTCGCCGATGAACCAACCGCCGTGAAAGCCGTCGCTGTCGTGTCGCAAGCCGGCGTAACCGCGCTCTTCGCCGACTTCCTTCACCGCCACGGTGGCGGCGAGTTGCAGCAATCGCTTCCACAGCGCTTCGTCGGTCAACCGCCAAACGAACGCCATCGCGTTTTGCGAAGTCTCTTCTTCGGCCGGCGCACCCGCTTCTTTTTTCTCCGGCAGAAAAGTAACGATCGTGTGCTTCGTTCCCAAGGAGGAAAGCAACGTGACCGGATCGGTTTGCAAAAATTGTTTCGCTTGCTCTTCGATCGCGGCGATCGATTCTTCTCCCTTCGGCGTTTGTCGACGGACGATATCCGAGATGAGCTTGTAAGCGCCGCCGAGATCGATGCTCCAATGCTGATAGCCGACGACGTCCGTCGACACCCAATCGGCCGGCTTCGGAGGGAGCGACGGTTGATCGAGCAACTTCGGCAATCCCTTGCGAGGGCTCGCGGCCGAGAGGAAGAGTCCGCTTCGCAGGGCCGTGCCGTCGAGCGTCGCGCGGTAAGCCAACGGGCCCAACTGCTCCAGCGCCAAAGCGCGCACGAGCTTTCCCTGTTCGCTCGTGTCGGAAAGATCGAGCATGTTCAAAGCCGACGGAACATCGAAGAGAAACTCGACAATCGGCACTCCTTCCGGCAGGGCTTCGGCGAGTCCCGGCGTCTGCATTTTGCGTTGCACGATCCCTTCGCCATCGCCGGATTGCGCTTCGAGAAAGCGGGCAAACGTCGCCGTCGCGTGTTCTCGCAAAGCGAGCTCGGCCTTGCCGTCGGCGGGCTTTTCAGCGGTGTCGGCCGTGGTGTCGACGTCCGACGCGATCGTGTGCGCCGCCAACAGCTTCCCTTCATGCCGGCCGATCAATACTTGCACGTAAGCGTGGACGACTTCCCGTTCAGCGTCGGGCTCGTCTTTCGGCTTGACGTTCGCATCGACCTTCAGCCCTGTTTTGGAATTCGCTTTGAATTGAAAACTCGCGTTGCCGCTCTTGGGGCCCGTGAGCGGCACGCGCAAACGGCGAACTTTCGTTCCGGCCAGCTCGATGTCTTCGCGCGCGATCTTCTCGATGCCGTCGGACTGCAATTCCAAGAAGCGATCCAGCGCGGCGATCCATTTCTCGGCATTCGTCGCGCCGCATTCCGCCCAGACCAAGCCGACGAAGGCAGGCTTGCCTTCGAGCTTCGCGATCGTCGCGGCATAGCCGATTTCGCCCCCGAAGGAGCCGAGCAGGTCGTCGAACGAGAGTCCGACTTTCACTAATTCGGCCGAGATTTCCTCGAGATCGGCTTTCGATTCTTCGAGGATCAATTCCTTGATCGTATCGACTCGCTTCTCTTCGAACGCCATCGCACCGAGCTTCGTGCGCGTCCGAAATGCTTCGTAAACCTCTTTAAGATTCGGCACTCGAACGAGTGCGACGGTCTCGTCGGGCAAGGCCTGCCACGTCGGGCGTTCGGCGGCTTGCGTTGTGGACGGAGCCGTGGACAGAGTGGATAGCAGCACCGACATCAAGCCGGCGACCAATCCATTCCATGAGACTTTACGCATCCGAACCTGATGCGACGCGAAACGCATATCACCCTCCTTGGGAAAGCCGGCCCCGTGCGGGAGCGGCTTCAATCGTCGAAATGAAAGTACGACTCCGTCTTCCGGCGTCGGAGCGCCGATCGACTTTCAGGCATCCTACCGAATTCTCACGCGGAATCGACCGTTCTTTTGGAACAGCTCGTTGGGAAAACTCAACCAAATCGATTTCGCAAGAAACCCCCGAGCGCATCGCCGGCGCGCCGCGAGATCGCCGTCTAGGGCTTCGGCTTGCCGGCGGCAGGGGAACCGGCGGCGGGAGACGGGGCGCTTTTCTCGCCGGGTGCTTTCGCGTCCGGCAACGGCGGCTTCTGCGGCACTTTCGGCATGGGCTGGAGATCGCTCGGCTTGCTGCTCGGAGCCTTAGGATCCACCGGCTCGACGACCGGTGGTTTCGCCATCGGCGGCTTCACGACTACCGGTTCCTTCACGATCGGCTCTTTGACCGGCTCTTTCACGACATCGGCCGTGCCCGGCTTTTTTTCTCCCGTAGGAGTAGGCGTCGGTGGCTTGCGGAACGGAGGTTGAAGATACGTGACTCCGTTCAGCGGTTGCGCCGGGTCGTAGAGATACGTTTCGCGATGCACCAGAAAATCGACGAGATCGGTCGCCGGAATTCCGAACGCTAAGCCGTCGAACGACGTGGCGCCCGCACAGACGATGCCGACCACTTCGCCCCGTGCGTTGAACAACGGCCCGCCGCTATTGCCGGGATTGATCGCCGCGTCGGTCTGGATCATGCGCAGGTTTCCCATGCGGCGCGTGGTCGAGCTCACGATCCCTTGCGTCACCGTTCGTTCCAGGCCAAGTGGGTTGCCGACCGCGAAGATCAAGTCGCCGACATGGAGGTCATCGTCGCGGTTGATCGTGATGGGGTTCGGCAAATCCCCTTTCAGCTCCGTCGGGTCGAGTTGCAGCAATGCGATATCGCGCAGCGGGTGCAGGGCCACGATTTTGACGCGCTTGAGATCATGCTTTTCGTAACCGTTCGGCGTGCGGCGAAACAGTTCGACCTGCACGCGCGGATGCCCTTCGACGACGTGGTAGTTCGTGATGAGATGCCCTTGGCGGCTGATCAGAAAGCCGCTCCCCCGGCCGGAAGCGTTCTTCACCATCATCACGGCATCGCCGCAGCGGCGAACGAGCTCGGGCACATCGGCCGCTTCGAGCTTGCCGGTCGTGAAGAGAGCCTGGTCGCTCGTCGGAGCACTGTTTGCTGCGGTATTGGTCGTCGCAGTATTCGTTGTTGTCGTGTTAGACGTTGTTGTGTTGGAAGTCGCGGTGTCGAGCGTGATCGGTTTCTTTACGTCGTCCGTCTTCGTGCCGTCGGCTTTCTTTACGTTCAGCACGCGCTTCGCCGGAATATGCAGCACGTCGTAACCGAGGTCGAGCACGACCCCTTCTTCGTTTTGGCGCAAGAGGGGCCCGGTGATCTTCGTGCCGCCGACGAGCGTGACGGTGCTCAGCTCCACGGCGCTCGAGGCTTGTCCGCAAATGAGCAGCAACGCCGTAGCGACGTAGTAACCGATCGATCGAGAGGCGACGTTCGACTTCTTGCTCACGGCTTATCCTCGCGTCCCAAGTAAATCACCAAGCGATCCTGACTCAACAGGGCCATGTCCGTGAACTTATCCCCATCGGCGTTGAAGCCGATCGCCGTCCGCGGCTCGCCGACCGGCACGCTCGAGCGTTCCTCGCCGTAAGGATAGGCCTGATCTTCGAAGACTTGCCAAGAGACTAAGTCGCGCAGTTCGCCGTCGCGTCGTTCGAGTGCCGTAAACTGATGCCGTCGGTCGTCGCAGAGAATCGCTTCGTCGACTCCGTCGCCCGTGAGATCGGTGGCGATGAAGCGATGGATCACCGCTTCCTTCACGCCGCTCGGGCGACCCTTTCGGCCGTCGATCGTGTCGATCAATTTCAATTCCCACGGCCGGCCCGCGGTGAGGCGGAGCAGGCGATCGCCGTCGACGAGGAACAAGCCGAGCACCGGATCGTTGCGCAGGGCGATGCCGCCGGGCAGCTTTTCGCTGCGCGTCGTGCGGGCGATGCCGGATGAATCGAACTTGAGTCGATGCAGGAAACGACCGCCGGTTTCCAGCCCGAGCGATTCGCCATCGGCGACCGGCACGTAGCCAGCGAGTTTCTGACCGTCGGGCAGCATCACTTGATCGAGTGGTTGCAAGCTGTCGTCGAGCCATTGCAGTACGCCTTCGGTAAGCCGACCCAATCGCAAGCGGCCGGCGTCGGGATACAACCGATATTCAGCGAGGTTCACTTTCGCCAAATTGCCCGACTCTTTCACGACGGTTTTGTTGTTTTCGAGCGCGACGATCTTTCCCGCGGTCGAATAGGCTTGCTGCACGAGCACGCGCTTGCCGCCGAGCCAGAGGACCCGTTCGACTTTCGTGCCGGCCTTCTCGAACCTCGTTTTTTCGGGCTCTTTCGCAGCTGCCGGCCAAACGTAAAGATCGAGATGATCGCCGACGCGCTGCGCCCACCAGACCGTGTCGCCGACGGCTTCGAGTGCCGTGATGCGTCGATCGGCGACATCGGCCGACTGCGTCATCGGCTTCGGATAGGTGAGGCGTCCCTTTTCCCAGCGGCTCTCATACAAGTCGTTGGCGTCTTTGACCCACATCAACAACGTTCCCGGCCGACCGGCCGGCGCGGCGATCTCGCGGACGTTGCCGATCGTCGGATAGCTTTCTTCGTTCGACCATTGATCGTCTACGATGCGGTAGGTGCGGATCTTCGGTTCGGTCGGGTCGACTGCGGCCAGCGCGAGCGCGCCGTCGAGCTTGATGCCGCACCAACTCGCGGCCGGCATTCCGGCGATCGGCAACGTCGCACGAAGACCCCAAGGAGAATCTTCTCCCTTCGCCATTTGATAACGTCGTAAGAGTCCGCTTTGCGCTCCGCCGAGGCAGAGGACTTCCGTCGGGCCGTTGCCGCCGGCCAAGCAGCCGACTTGCTGCGCCGATTGATCGTAGAGCATCTGCGGCGGGCGCAGCGCACCGGCGGCGCACTCATACCACCGCACGGTCTGATTCGCTTTCACGGTCCATTCGAGTAAGTCGTGGTCGCCGTCGCCGTCGAGATCGGCGAGCCGCCAATCGACCCGTTGAGACGTCTCGCGCGGATGAAACCATGCCGCGCGGCCCGCCCCTTCGAGCGATACGACTTGAATGCCTTGCTCGCAACTGACGAGCACTTCCCGCTTCCCTTCGGCCACGGTACGCACGAGCAGCAAGTTGCCTCGGCCGGCGAGTTGACCGGTGAGCAAGTCCCAATGGCGCGAGCTGCGCCATTTGCCGTCGGCCTCTTGTTTGAAGACGGAGAGCTTCAGCGCAGGGCCGGTCACGATCAGCAACTCGGGCTTCTTATCTCCTTCGACATCCGCCGCCACGACATCGGCCGGCAGATCATCGAGCGGTACTTCCGTGTGCGACCAATCGGGAGCCAACGGCAATTCATTCGGACGATCAGGATCGGCCGGCGGCACCGGCTTACGCTCGTTCGCTTCAAGCCGGCGATAAAGGTCGAGCCGCGACTGGCGCGTGTTGACGACGATCAACTCTTGCTTGCCGTCGCCGTTGAGATCGGCCGCGCGAATGCGCTCGGGCGAACCTTCGGTCGGAATGACGCGCATTCCTTGCCAACCATGAAAATCCGCCGTCTTAGCGGAGGTCGCCCCAGCGGCCACCAGGGCCGAAGCAAGAACGACGCGAGTAAACCGAAGCACTTGGTAACTCCCTTTCCTCGTGATCTACACCAAGCCTAGTTCGCCTAGTCGTTAAAATCAATCCAGCCTGCGCGTGCGATCTAATTCAACAACCAGATATTTTCCACTAACCGAAGCGATTGCTTTTAGGCATGTCGATGCCGAGTGCGTCGGCGCGGAACATGTCCGTGATCAGCCGTTCCGTATCGTCGGCCGTCGTCGCCAGACGCAACATCCAGAGCGAACGGAAGACGCCGCACGAATCGAAGTGCGGCGCGGCGAACGCTCCCAAGACGGAAGCCGCGACCCGAGCGTTCATGTCGGGATTAGGCGCGACGGTGTCGAACGAGTGCCGAATCGACGTTAAAAGCGACGCGCTGGCCAGCGCTCCCACGTCGCAAGGGCCCGATCGCGAGAGGGCTCCTTCTTTTAAGTTCGTCGCGAAGCGCTTGAGCCGCGCGTCTTCGAAGCCGAACTCGCAAACATCGTGCTGGGCCAGCAACGGAGCGAGCAATAAGTCGGTCCAAAGCTCCGCTCGGCGGCGCAGCCGATTCAGTTCGACCGCTTCGGTGGAGGGAACGCCCGGCCCTGTGACGAGTAATTTCAACACCCGGTGCCGCATCTCTTGATGGCCGATGAACACGCTTCGGGCCACGATTTCGTTGTCTTGGGCATCGCGGCGGCGGTCGAAAGCCGTAACCGCGGCGGTCCAAACCCGGGTCAACACCTCGCTACCGAGGATCTCTTCGATGAGCCCTCGCACCGTGCTGCCGGGCTCTTCGAACACCGGTGTTTCTTGCAACCGAATGCGATGCAAGGCTCGCCCCCAACGCTCGAAACGGCATTTCGATGCCGCCCAATAATCCTCGAGGCCGTGGATTCCGAGCGCGTCGGGCCCGAGAGCGAGGGCCGAGCCATGTTCGGAAACGATGGCAGCGAGTTCGACGAGTTCGCCGGTTTGCATCAAAGGGCCTATCGCATCGGAGGACGAAGAGGACGAAAATCGGCATCCACGGACTTAGGACTTCTCAAGCCGCCGCTCGCCGGGTCGCGATCGAGAGAGCCCGAGGGGACCAGGGCTCTCCCGACCGCGATTTTGGCTGGCGATGTGAGGAGACGGGAGCTTTGCAAAGCGAGTGCCTCGTAGGGCATATTGCACCTGCAACTGCCTCGCAGTTAATTGCATAAATCATTTATATATAAAGACTTATGTAATTATTGACGAGGCCCGTTCGCGATTGCTGCCTCAGCGGCAAAGATGCCGAAACGCAACGGAGTATGATGCCTCGTCGCCTCGCATGTTGCGGCGCGCGAAACGGATTAACGTCGCCGGGCCGGCACGCGGCCGGCAACTTTCGCTCGTCGCGAGTGGGGGCCCTTGAGCTTGGCGCGCGGCTCCTGCGACGATGTCGGCTCTTCGACATGGGCCTCGCGCCAAGCGCGAGCGATGCGCGTGCCGAGGTGCGTTGCGGCGGGCTCGAACCCTGCGACGGCCCAGACCAGCGACAACGGCTCGACCGGAATGCGGAACCGGGCCGAAGTGATCGTCAGCGTATGGAACAAGGTCACGCTGAGAAATGCCGCGACCAGCGGCCAGAGCGTCGACCACCGCCGGCGGGCCGCGAGAAGTCCCATCGCCGAAAGCGTAAACCAAATGATCGAAGACGCTTGGTAGATGCCGTTCGTCGCTTTGGGATTCGTGCGGTCGATCAGTAGAAAGTAGCTGAGACGTTGGAAGCAAAGCCGTGCATAGTCGGCCGGGTGGGCGCGAATCCAATCCCCAGCGCGGCTGCCGAGCAAGCGCGAGCGCTCGGGCTCGGTGAGGCCGGCAAACTCTTGGTAGCCGGTCGGTTTCAACAGCACGTCGTCGATGTAAAGGGTCTCATGTCGCGCTTCCCACAAAGCTTGGTTACGGCTGCGGAGCGAGCCGTCGTGTTCGGCCGCGAGCGTCGCGACCGACGGCTTCGGGATCTTGTCGGTGCCGTGGCTGAGAGGA
The DNA here is from genome assembly GCA_021413845.1 of Planctomycetia bacterium. Taxonomy (NCBI): domain Bacteria; kingdom Pseudomonadati; phylum Planctomycetota; class Planctomycetia; species Planctomycetia bacterium. Next base: position 21,423 of record JAIOPP010000040.1, read on the forward strand.
TTGTTCCCCTGCCATAAGGCATAACCGAACGACGACTTGATGAACACGAATTCCCCGTGAATATGGAAGTTTCGTGCAATCCAAGGGGTCGTGATCGCGAGCATGCACGCACCGACGCCCGCCACGCGCAACCCGACTTGCAGGGCCGTGCGGGCTCTTGGCTCGTGGTTCGTCGTGCGTTGTCGACGGTAAAGCGCAATCGCCAGCGCTAGGAGTGCCGGAGGAAGGACGAGCCCGAGAATCGGATCGATCAATAGCAACCAGCCGCCGACACAGCCGATGGTAAGCAATCTGCTACGTGAGATCTTTTGCGCGGCTTCGGCGACGAGTGCGAAGAGCAACGTCACGGCGAGCGCGCCCCACGGCGCGGCTTGAACGTGCGTCGCCATATAGATGTGCGGCGGATAGATCGCCGCGGCCCAACCGACGGCCCAGCCGATGCCGCGCGTCGCCGGAAAGAGAGCCCAACTCAACCGCACCGCCGCCACGACGGTTGCCGTGCCGACGATGCATTGCAACAACTGGTACGCAACGATCGCGTCGCGCGAACCACTGCCGAAGGCCCAGTAGAAAACAGCCAGCACGGCTGGAACCCAAGGCGCTTGTTGCGACGTCGGGCCTTCGGTGCCGAGATAGGTGACGGAGAAGCCGCGACCGGCGAGCAGGTTTTCGGCGATCGCTCCATGTTCGTAGGTCGAAGGGCGACCCTCGGGAGGAACGAGGATGAGGACCGCGGCGATGCGCAAGCAGAGGGCCGTGACGGCGAGTGCCATCCAACCCCACTGCCGTCGATCGTCTCGCCGCAACAGGTCCATGCCGAAGACTCCCTTCTTCGCCGCAACCCCCGGGCACCGCACTCGGACCGCCGACTCGAGCGGCGGGGCGACATAACGTCGCTGCCGGCAGAAGTCTCCGAGTGGTGTTAGGGGCGGGGATTGTAGACGGGGGTGTCAGCCGGAACCTAGAGCGTTTTGCCCCTCGTTCGGCGGCGATTTCCCAGCATTCCAACCTCGAAGACCGGCAGACTGCGGGCCCGGTTTCCGTACTTAACCGGTAAGCTGCCCAATGCTTAAGCTCATTTGGGCGGTTCCAGGTCGCGTTGTGGCGGCCGGAAAAACCGGTATACTCGTACGCTTCGTTGACCGATGATAACGGCTAAAACAGCGCCGATATCTATCGGCAGGCACTCTCGTCGGACACGCTAAGACCTTCAGCCAGCCATGCGATTTACGCTTCTCGACAAGATCACGGAACTCGAACCGGGCAAGCGGCTTGTCGCGCTGAAGAACCTTTCGCTGGCCGAAGAATACCTGGCCGACCATTTTCCAGGCTTTCCCGTGATGCCGGGCGTGTTTATGCTCGAAGCCATGACTCAGGCTGCGGCTTGGCTCATTCGAGGCTCCGAAGATTTCGCCCATAGCATGGTTACGCTCAAAGAAGCGCGCAACGTCAAGTATGCGAGTTTCGTCGAGCCGGGCCAAACGCTGGTCGTCACCGTGGAGATGCTCGGGCAAGACGAACGAACCGTAAAATTCAAA
>JAIOPP010000041.1 GCA_021413845.1 Planctomycetia bacterium
GGCGTCGAACTCATCTGTCCGCACCGTCGCGGTCGCAAACGACCGGCCACTCAAGACGGCCGACCGCTGAGACGTTATCGTAAGCGTTGGATCGTCGAGCGCACGATCGGTTGGATGAAGGCCTTCCGACGGCTCGTTACCCGCTACGAGTTCTACGCCTTCCTCTTCCATAGCTTCGCCAAGCTCGCTTGCCTCATGATCGTCCTGAGGCGGTTTTGAAACTGCCTCTACTTCAAAGCAGGAAAAAGACAAGCCGATAACGGAAAACATGAAATATTGGTGTTTATGATTTCCGCGGCAGCGATACCGCTGATCGAGAACTTGATACTGCTTCAGCATGCTACGGAGTTTTCATTCGATCGCCTTAAATTTATATTTCCTGCGGCGATACTCTTGTCCATAGCAATGAGTCAGGAGAGCAAATCGCGTCGGATGCTACTAGCTGCCGCAGTTGCCTTATCTTGCTATCACGGGGTCAAAACCTATAAGGAAGAGATCGCAAGTCGGCGCGATTGGGTAACCATCGATGCGGCTAATCAGGACCTAGCAAGAAAGATCGCCACTGAAGTTGATGTGAAAAACGCTATATTCCTATCGAACACGCAAGTTAGAGGTTACGCAAACCTGCTCTTGCACCGTGGAATATATGAGTGGAGGTCCAATATCGAATCTTCGACGTTTTTGAAAGATAGCCGTGCCACGGCAGCGGTTTATTTAGACGGAGTTATGGCATATCCCGATTTGCCCAAATTCATGAGCGCGACGATTACCCGCAAAGACGGATCAACTTCACGGATTACATGCGCGAATTTAGAAACGGTTCCGGGGAAATAACAGGAATTAAAGTAAGCGGCATGCAATAAATGACTCGGGCGGATTAATGGAATCCGTTGAGATCTCATGCCGGGGAGGCTTGCTCGGCCCTTTCACTTTCCTGCACGTCGAGATGTCGATCTCGCACATGTAAAACGTGCGAAGGTCCGATAATGCGTCGTGTAAAGACCGTTTTACGAGCGTTTGAGTGAGATAAGGGTACAGGCGATTCGTACAAGACTTGGAAGAGTTGAGGTTTGCATTCGTAGAGACAACGATCTGATCGCGACTCCCGTAAGCCGATTGGTGAACAGCCCGAAGTCGGATGATCCGCGGTGCTTGAACCCGCTGTGAGCGTGTTCATAAACGCGAGGCAGTTCACCGCATCCGGCAGCGCGAAGTAATACACAAGATCGAGGTATTAGCTAAGCGGTTTGATCTAAGTGCAGCGGCATTCGCAGTGTTTGAAGTGTCAGCGACTTGGTCTTGCCCGCCTTCACTTGCGCAGCCTGGAATGTCGTCAGGTGGTTGTTCTTCACCAATTCGGCGACGAGCTCATCGGCATCTTTAGGAGCGGCTTTCGGCGGGACGAAATTTTCCAGCTTCCGTTGCGCGACGACCGGAGGGAGGAAACCAGAGCCGTTTTTTCCCGATTTACTTACAGTGCTTACGGCGGCAACCGCTCCAGGCAGTCATCGTTAGAGTTCGCCGTTCACCATGCAGTTGGGCAAAAATAGGCGCAGCGCCATCTCTTTTACAAAACTAAACGTGTCGTGTACCGAGAGTTCCTTCAGCGATTGAAGGTCACAGAGCACGGATACGGACGCATCCGTCAAGCGAGGATTGCCGTTCAACACGAACCACGTTAGCTCGCTCAGGTTCGCAAGGTGCGCGAGCTGCTCGTCCGTCAGATCGCAATTATTAAGGTTCAATTTCCGCAAGCCCTTGAGACTGCCGATTGCCGCTGCCCCATCCCCCACTCGGACGTCGCTGATTCGAAGCTCTTCCAAGTGCTGGAGTCGCGGAAGGAGTTGGAGGCCTCGACCCGTTACTTTCGTACGGCTGAGGTTGAGCTCGCGCAATTCGGACAGCCGAGCGATCGCTTCAAGACCTACGTCGGTAATCGGGTTGCCGTTCAAATCAAGCGTACGCAACGCCGGGAACCGAGAGAGGACCTCGAGTTGGTGGTCGGTCAAGCCGCTATTGGATAGGCACAATTTGGTGACCGGTTCGCGCGGCTCTGCCGTCAGACCGAGTCGCATCATCAGACACACCGCAAAACTCTGGCCATTGCCAAAGAGTAAGGATGGTCGGTCGAGGACCGTTTTCAGCAATGCCTCGGCTGCCGGTCGGGCGGCCTGTTTCACTTCGGCGACCCGCTCGATCCACGCTGAGTGGACGGGATTAGGATCCTGCGGCGGCTTCTCGGTTAGGAGCCGGCCGAGAGCCTCGGCCAGCACCATCGTTCGCAGCGGATGCTGCCGGGCATGTTCCCGCGCCGCGTCGAGGCTCGGGGCACACAGCTTGTCTACGAACCAATCGGGCAACGCTCTGTCAGCACATACGCCGGCGAAGTCCTCCCAGTCGCCGCTTTCAAGACTGGCTGCTCTGAGGAACGAGTCGACCTCGTCCTCACGGAATGGCGATACGGCTGCCCAAGCCCAGAGGACCGCTTCGCGAAGCGAGCCCACAGGACAGCGGCTGAAGCGAAACGCGTCGTTCGCGGCCCCCAACATCGCCACGTACGACTCCGCAAAGTCGAGCAGAATCGCTTCGGGCCGGAAGAGGTCCGGGCGCGGGGTTTCCTCGATGTGGGCCAGAATGTCCTCCGGCAGCGCGCGATCGCCGTGGGGATGCCGCGCCAACCGTTCTTCGGCAACACGGCGATCGGCAGGCGTGGGGGCCGTTTCCGTCTGCAGCCGCAACGCCCACACTTCGTCGAGGGATACGGCATAGTCTTCCGGAACCGCGATCGTGTAGTCGCGCCCCACGACGTCGTAGACCCAGACGTGGATCTTCTCATAGTCGGACGGAGGTGTCCTTGAATGGTCCCCGGGCGCTTTGCGCATGACCGAGCGAGTTTCCTGCCGGCGATTGTCGAGCCTTTGGCCCAACTCGATCAACGGGATGGCGATGCGGACCGGCGGATCCTCGGCGCCCCTCTTCGTCGATTGTAATCTGCGAAATTCAGACATTGTGGAATGCTCCGGGCAGATGTTGAAGAGTCGCACGGCACCGCTTCATAGCTCCGGCCTTACTGACTGCGCTCCGTCACCATAATCCTCAGCGTCGCTCAGCTCCGAAACGCCGCTCTTTTTTCCGCAATAAATTCGGCGTGGTGCGGGATGTGGTTCGTGACTCTCGTCAGGAGTGTTTCCAGCGTCATCGGTCCGGCTTCGGAATGGATTCCTTGGCGCTGAAAGCTTTCCGCCGGCAACGTCCGCAATATGCGCGTCATTTGTTTGCGGACCAACTCGATCAACGACAACTCTTCCTGCACGTCTCGCTCGGGAATCGCCAGCTTGGGAACGTGCAAGTCCGGATCGAGCCCTAACAATGTCGGCCGCTCTTCGGCGAGCACGCGCTTCATCCGGTCGGCGTAGAGCAGCTCGGCGTCGGCCAGATGGCAGACGATTTCGTGCGTCGTCCATTTCGCCGGCAAGGGACGAGCAAGCAGCTGCTCGGTCGTCATCCCCGCGATCGCAGCCCGCAGGTGTTCGGCCCCTTGCGCATAGCGGTCGAGCAGTTCGCTGATATTCGTCACGGCAGCTCCTTTTAAGTCGTCCTTTCTATACGCCCTTTCCGTTCGTCCTTTCCATCTGCACAGAGAATACACGACGACGTCGTTCAACGCTCGTCTCACCGGCCGCCGACCAAGCCTTGCAGATACTCGGCGATGACGTGCTCGTGCCCGCTTTTCGCCGTGCAGGCCGTGTAGCCGTCCGGTCGGATGAGCCAGATGCCGGCGGCACCGAGCGGCGGGCGAACGACCGGGTCGAGCAGTTCCGGGAACTGCTTTACGAGCCGGTAGACATCGTCGGTCGGCTCCGCGCAGAGTGCGAATCGGGCCTGGCTTCCCGCGCCGATCGGCGTTTGTCCGGCGATCGGCACCATGCGTTCGCCGGGAGTGGGTCCGCCGAGGCCGTGCGCCGCGGCTCCGTTGAGCGGGCCGGCGTCGTAGCCGATCGAGACTTCGGTCATCGTGTTGACGATCGCGCTACGCACCGGCGCCAGCCCCAGCATGAAGCGGCCGATCAGGTTGCGCACGGCCTGTGCGGCGTGGTTTTTCATGACGGCGACGGCGGTCAATCGGCCGGCGGCTTTCAGCACTTCCTCGCCGACGGCGCTCCGCTCGATGCTATAGCTTTCGAGCAACGCCCCTTCCGCGCAAACGCCGCGGCATACCAACGACAATTTCCAGGCGAGATTGATTGCGTCTTGCATGCCGGTGTTCATCCCTTGTCCGCCGGCCGGGCTATGCACATGCGCGGCATCGCCGGCGACGAACACCCGGCCCGACCGATAATCGGCGACCTTACGCTCGTTGATTCGAAAGGCCGCCAACCAAATCGGATCGGCCGCAACCATTCCGCCCGGCCCGCGCCGGTCGATGATGGCTTGGATTTCCTCGAGTGTCGGATCGACCGGCGCAACTCCAGCCGGCAAGTCGACATCGGCGATTACGCGAAACCGGCCCGGCGAGATCGGAAACACGACGAACACACCGTCGGCATGCCAATACGTCGCGATCTCCGCTTCAGGAAACGGATAACCTCGGAGGTGGATATCGCCCAAGATCCAATTGCTCTGGAGCGTGTTGCCGAGAAACGGGAGGCCGAGCCCATGCCGCACGGCGCTATGCGCACCGTCGCAGCCGATGAGCCATGCGGTTTCCAAGGTCTCTTCGCGGCCGTCGGCATGGCGCAAAAGCGAAGTCGCGCCGTTGTCGTGTTGCGTGAACGACGCCAACTCGACTTGCCGCTCGACCGCGACCCCGAGGCTGCGCAAGTGATCTTCCAACAGCCGCTCGGTCTCCGACTGCGGCAACATCAGCGCGAACGGGTAGGGGCTGTCGACCGTCGAGATGCCGATATGACCGATCTGCTTGTCGCCGGCCACGATATTGGCGCCGGTCACCTTGCGCCCGGCGGCGACGAACGTCTCGCTGCAGCCGGCGCGGTCGAGCAGCTCGAGCGTGCGGCTCCAGACGACGAGTGCTTTCGACTTGTCGGTGCGCGCGGCCGATTTATCGACGATCCGCACCGCCACGCCGTAACGAGCCAGTTCCGAGGCCATCGTCAATCCGACAGGACCCGCTCCGACGACCAACACCTGCGTCTTCATCGCTGCACTCCGGAGTTAGATTCGCAAGCTTTCACGACGATCTATCGCGCGTTGATCTATCGTACAGTGATCTATCGCTCGCTTACTTTCTCCGAACGTGCCCGTTTTCGCAATCGTTCGCCTGCGACGGCGCTTGCTAAACTTCGGTGGCGCAAGAAACAAAAAAACCGCGGCGAAGAGATTGCTCTCCTCGCCGCGGCGATCACTTTCGCTGTCGAAGCCTTTGAGTCGGCTTCGACGATTTCTCTTTCTAACGATCCGCATCCTTCGCGTATCGCGAACTCAACCTCCACTCACTTCGGTTACGGAACAACCACCGCCGCAGGAGCATCGTTCACGGTCGGAGCAAGGTTGTTATAGGAATTGACATTGCTGTCGATCGTGGTGCCGAGCGAATCGACGACCCCCTTGAGTTGAGCTGCCTTGCCGTTTCCGTAGATCGCAAAGATGGCGATATAGCGAGCGTAGTAGCTGCTCGATTGGGCTGGGTCCCGCGAAGACGAAGCCATGATTTCGGCGAGGTTCGATTTCGGGCCGAGGCCAAACGCAACCAACCGCGTGCCGGTCGGCAGAACACCACCCTGATAGCCGAGCGACGTAATGAGATCGGTCGCCGTGCTTTGGACGAAAGCCAACTTCTGCGAGCCGATGCTCGTCGGGTTACGAATCGTGATCGCACTATTGCTGGGATCCGTGACCGTCGTAGCCTCGGAGTGGTCGTAGAAAAAATAACCATTCGTGCCGGGCACGAAGGAGTGGCCGAACGACTGGGAATACTGAAGACCGGAAACGGAGACGGTTTCGGGCGCGAAATAGGTCTTAATGCCGATGACGCCTCCCTGGGCTCCGTAATCATGGCTCCAGAGCTTGCCGTAGATCGCAGCCCCGGCGGCCGTGGTCAACGTATCGAGGCCCATCGGGTAGGTGCCGGTCGAAGTCCGGTAGGTTTCGATGGTGCTTACGAGTTGCTGCTGCGTAGCTGCCGCACCGGCTGCCGCAGCCCGCTCGCGCATGAAGCCGAGCTTCGGAATCACCAATCCGGCCAAGACCGCCAAGATGGCGACGACCACGACCAACTCAATCAACGTCAGACCGCGGCGAACGGTCGTCACAGAACTACGAACCATAGAGAACTCCTAACAAAATGAGAAAACGAGAAGCAGGAACCAATCCGACGGACGACGACGAACAACGCCGTCGATCCGTCATGCGAGCTCGGACCTTCTCAGCTAGCTGAGGAATCCTCTTTCCGACCTCCGGAAGTCTGCTGGAGAGACTACCGAAGCCGAAACGAGCATTGACCTAGCGAGCGTTGCCTTCGCCGAAGACGGAAGGCCGGGCCGCGTTGGGACCTGCTTATTGAGATCGCATTTCATTAACTTAACGGATTGTAATAACCCCACTTGCCCCGTCAAGCGGCGATTTCATTATTTCAATGAGCTCGATTTTCCTTTGATTTATGCAGTTTTCTCGGCATTCCACTTCAGCCGAAGCACGAAAGCCGATTTCCACGCATCCATCTATCGATACTATGTCTCATATAAAAAAAGAAGATATGGAAGGGGACGGAGTCCCCCAGCCCTGTACAAGCGAGGCTTCATGATCCCCACGATCCTGACCCTTGACGAAGCGCGCCGCGGCACGCTACGAAGACGTCCGTTCGTACCGAAACAGCCGCCGATCGACGCGGCCCCGTTCACGTCTCCCTTGTGCCTAGGAAGCCCAATGCATATCCAGCCCTATCTCATTTTCAGCGGCCGTTGCGACGAGGCCCTCGCCTTCTACACCCAGGCGATCGGCGCTAAAGTCCTGACCCGACTCCGCTTCAAAGATAGTCCCGTCCCTCAGCCTCCAGGCACGCTCGCGCCGGGCATGGAAGATAAAGTGATGCACTCCAGCTTTCGGGTAGGCGAGAGCGAGATCTTCGCTTCCGACGGCCACTGCCAAGAAGCGACGAACTTCCACGGCTTCTCCCTTTCACTCACGCTCGACGACGTCGCCGAAGTCGAGCGCGCGTTCGCGGCCCTCCTCGACGGCGGGAAGGTAAACGTCCCTCTGGCGAAGCCCTCGTTCCGCTCTCGTTCGCGCCGTCGACCAAGGACGCACTGTCGCCGTCGTCGGCGATGTGTACCGCTTTCTCGCTACGGGCGACGACACCGCCGGCAAGTACGCCACTTGGGAAGCGCTCGTGCCGCCCGGCGGCGGGCCGCCGCCGCATGTGCATAGCCGCGAAGAAGAAAGCTTCTACGTGCTCGCAGGAGAGATCACGTTCCGCTACGTGAACGAGCAGGGAACCGACGCAACGCTCGTCGCCCGAGCAGGCATGTTCGCCAACATGCCGATCGGCGTGCCGCATTCATTCAAGAACGAAAGCGACCAGCCGGCGAAGATGCTCATCTCGGTCGCGCCGGCCGGCTTGGAACGCATGTTCTTCGAGATCGGCGTGCCCCTACCCTCAGGCACCACGACGGCATCTCCGCCGAAGAAACAAGAAATCGAAAAGCTCCTCACGATCGCGCCGCAATACGGCATCGAGCTGAGGCTCCCGCCGCATTGAGCGCCGCGCCCGATTACGCTTCGGCGAGCCAGGTCTTCGCGGCTTCGAGTTCGGCGACGTCGAAGTAGCGAATTTTCGCCATCGTGAACGGCTTGCAGACCAGCGCCATGTATTTCTCCCAAGCTTTCTCCCCGACGAGCGCGATCTTCTTAATGCCCGTGCAATGGGTCGTCGAGAACTTGATATCGTCCCACAGCGCGTGCGCGTTCCAGCCGTGGAAATCGTGGAACTGCGCGAGGATGTTGATCTTGCCCCCTGCGGCGATCGCCGAGTCGACGGCAGGCACGAACGTCTTATAGTCTTCGTCGTGCAGCTTGCCGCTCAACTTCACACCGACGGTATGGGCCGGCAGCCCCGAGAGAATTTCGATCATCGTGGAATCTCCGTTCTTGAGTGGTGTCGAATCAGCGTGGAAGCGCATGCCGGCTCGTGCTGCACGGCTCTGCGCATCATACTCCACGAAGCGTCGCGCGAGCTACCGCCGCGCATTCGGATTCGCGAGCCATTTCCAGCTCGGCAGCGCTCCAACTCGACCGCGCGACTATTTCACGTCGGTCAGATAATCGCTTTCGCTTACGTCGAGCCCAAGCGCGCGCCAATCGCTCGACAGCGGCGCCGTGATGGCGACCGGCGCATCGGTCATCGGATGGCGGAGTTCCAAACTTCGGGCATGCAGCGCGATCGGCCGATCACGCTCTTCCTCGGTTTCCACACCGAACTTCGACGTCGCGCCGTAGAACGCATCGCCGACGACGGCGTGTCCACGCGAGGCGGCTTGAATGCGGATCTGATGGGTCCGACCGGTTTCCAGTTCGATCTCGAGCCACGTGGCCGGCCCGGTCGGAAGCTGGAGCGTGCCGAGCGTCCGATAGTGGAGCACCGCCGGTCGGCCGTAGGGGTCGTCTTCGCCGACGACTTCCGCGTGCGGCTTCCCATAGGTTTTCTTCAATCGATCGGTCCAGGTGCCCGAAGCCGGCTCGACCGAGCCTTCGACGCAGGTCCAATAAGTCTTGCGCACCTGGCGCTTCTCGAATTGCAGCGAGACCCGACTCGCCGCGCGCACATGCCGCGTGAACAAGATCACGCCGGAAACCGGCCGGTCGAGCCGATGGGGAACGCCGAGGTAGACGTTTCCCTCTTTCGACTCGCGCTTCCGGAGCCAATTCTTCATCTGCGCTTCGAGGCTCGGAAACGGCTCCGGCGCTTGGGTCGCAAGTCCGGCCGGTTTCCATACGGCGAACAACGGGCCATCGTCGAGCAGTAGGCGTGGTGCGGTGTTTTGGGTCATGAAGCGTTTCTACCACCGTAGGGCTGTTGAAGGGAGGGGCGGAAACCCTTCAATCGGCTCCGGAGAACGCCGCAACTCTTCGACCTTGCAGCACCGTTCCGGAGTCGCGGCATAGAACGACCGTGCAATTTCCGGCCGAAATAGGAAGGGTGCGTGCGGGAAATAGTGGAAAAATCCCTCCCTCACTTTCACTAGCCCTGACATACGTCTGTCAGTCGCGCCGGCTATGGTTCCGCTAGTTGATTCCCCTCAAGCGCCGAGGAACCTATGAATACCATCCTGCATTCACCCTCTCCCTTCCCTGTCCGACTCGCCGTCGTCGACGACGAGACCTTGGTTCGCGAGGGGCTCGTCGCCTTGTTCCACACCTCGCCCGATTTTCGGCTCGTCGCTTCGGCCTCGGAAAGCGAGTTGCTGCTCGAAGCCCTTCCGGCGGCCGATCGACCCGACGTCGCCCTCCTCGACGTCCGAACCACCGGCACCGGCACGCTTGCCGGAGTCCGGCTCTGGCAAGAACGCTTTCCGGAAATTCGGATCGTGCTGCTCGACGATGCCGTCCGCGACGCACACCTGCGGCAAGCGGTTCGGCTCCAGGTGCATGGCTACGCGCTGAAGCAAGATTCGTTCTACGATCTGACGCAGGTCATCGAAGCGGCGGCCCGCGATGTCCGTTCGTTTTCTCCTTCGGCCGGAAGCCGCCTCATCAGCACCGAGCAAGGTTGGGATCTGCAACCTTCCAACACGCCGGGCCTACATTCTCTCACGATGCGCGAGACGGAAGTGCTCACTTGCCTCGCGCAAGGATTCACCGTCAAGGTTTGCTCCGCCCTCTTGCATATCAGCCCGAGCACGGTCGACAATCACAAGTCGCGCATCATGAAGAAATTGAAGATGCACAAAACGGTCGACCTCGCGCGGCTCGCGCTGCGCGAAGGGCTGATGCCGCGCTGAGGGGCAAGCCGGTCGACGATAGACGACCTACGAGGCGCTCCCATGCCCACTGAATCCAATCAACCTGCCACCGACTCGAAGGCCCGCTTCTCGAATCGTGTCGACGACTACATTCGCTATCGACCCGGCTATCCTCCCGAGGTGCTTGAGATTCTCCGTCGCGAGGCGGGCCTCACTTCCGACTTCACCATTGCCGACATCGGCTCGGGCACAGGCATCTCGACCGAGATGTTCCTGCGCAACGGCAACACCGTGTTCGGCGTGGAACCGAACGAGGCGATGCGCTCGGCGGCCGAGAGGCTCTTGAGCGGCTACCCGAAGTTTCGTTCCGTCGCTGCGCCGGCCGAAGCGACGACGCTCGCCGACGGTTCGATCGACATGCTCACGGCGGCGCAGGCGTTTCACTGGTTCGACCGCGCGCGAACCCGCCCGGAATTCGTGCGCATCCTGCGCCCGCGAGGTCTACTGGTCATTCTGTGGAACACCCGCCTCGTCGATACGACGCCTCTCTTGCGAGGCTACGAAGCGCTGTCGATTGAGTTCGCGACCGACTACCAAACGATCGACCATCGCAACGTCGACGACAAGATCATCGCCGCGTTCTATGCCCCGAGCCGTTGCGAGAAACGAACGGTTCCCAATCACCAAGTCTTCGACTACGCCGGCCTGCAAGGGAGGCTGTTGTCGTCGTCGTATGCTCCCCCCTTGGGTCATCCGCGCCACGAGCCGATGCTCGCCGCGCTGCGCAACCTCTTCGAAGAGCACGCCGTGCCCGACGCCGCGGGCCGGCGAACCGTCCGCTTCGACTACGACACGGAAATCTTTTTCGGCCCGTTGGCGTAAGCATTGTGAATGGAGCGAATAACGCGATAGGCTTTTCTAAAGCTGTCGGCGCGAACGCTTCGCTCACTCGTTTTCCGGGTCGGTATCGTCGTCGTCAGCGTCGTCTTCCAAATCATCTTCTTCGTCGCTCGGCGCATATAAATCAAAATGCCGCAGCGCCACGACCGCCGGCGCATACGTGCGCGAGGTCCACTCTTCGGCTTGCGGCAGCAGGTTCAGATCGAACCGTTCGTCAGCCTCGACGACGAGCACGCTTCGGGGGGGCATCGCGGCGAGGAATTCATCGAGCAATTGCAGCATCTCGGCTTGGCGCTCGACGAAGAAGTCGTACGGCGGCGAAACGAACACCAGCCACGGCAACGGCTCGGCATTTGCGCCGCTCGCGGCTGCGGCGGCTTTCACCGCGGGGATCTTCGCGCCGAACGGAGTCTTTTCGCGGCGCATGCGCTTCCATTGCAGAAACGAATCGCAGCCGACCACTTCGGACCGGTCTTCGAGGCCGAGCGCTTTTAGATTTCCCTTGATGACGTCGGCCGTCGGGAAGTGCTTCTCGAAGAAGACGGCCCCAACCGCGCCTCGGCTCAACGCTTCGATCCCTAGCGCGCCGGTTCCGGCAAATAGGTCGATCACCAACGAGCCGACGACCGGCGGCCCCACCAAGTTAAAGAGCGCCTCGCGAACCCGATCTTTCATCGGCCGCGTACGAACGTCGCCGCTATAGGTGATCCGGCGGTGTTTGAGCGTGCCGCCGATGACGCGCATCCCGGCGATCCCGGGCTCTTCGTCCTTATCTCGGCGATCGGCCCCATGCTTCTGCGGGCTCTTGCCTTGCGGGCCCCCCTTCTTCGACGCAGGTTCGCCCTCCAAGGGGTTGCCGTCGAGATCGACGTCTACGCCGTCGTCGTCCATGTCGAAGTCGGCGTCGCGCGGTTTCTTTTTCACGAGCAATCGTTCTCGTTTGCCATAATGGAGATTTTTCCCTATCCTGCTGGCTGTTTGAAGTTTGCCACAGCCACGATCCGCTTAGCGCGGCTATCGCGCGAAGGCGTTTATCGTACAACGAGCGGAATCTTCGGGGAAGGAACCTAGCATGATGTTTCGTTACGCCGGCGTCGTAGTTTTAGGCGGTTTTATCGGGCTTTTAGCGACGAGCGCGAGCCTCGGCCAAGCGCCCGCGAGCCTCAACCCGGCCGACGGTTCGACTCCCTCTACAGCAACGCCCGTCGCAGCAACGACCCTCCCACCCACGGCCACTCCGCCGGCTCCCCTCACGAGCGGCTCGCCCGAGTTCGATGCTTTGATCAAGCGTTGGGACGACCTGCGCGACCAGCTGGTGCAAGCCCAGGTCGACTACAAGGCGGCCAAGGTCGCCGACCGGCCGGCGCTGGTCGAGAAGTTCAACAAGCTCAAGGCCGACGGCGACGCGCTCCGCCCGGAATTGATGAAAGCGGCCGAAGCAGGCCTGAAGGCCAATCCGAAGGGAACCGCCTTTTCGACCTTCCTCGCTTCCTATGCCAACGGGCTCTACAACACCGACGACTACGACGGTTCGCTTCGCCTCGCCGAGTTGCTCATCGCCGCCGACTTCCCGAACAAGCGGATCTACAACCTCGCCGGCATGTCGGCCTACAACACCAACGACTTCGAGAAGGCCGAGAAGTATCTGAAGATCGCGCAAGAAGCGTCGGCCCTCGATGGTCGGGGCGACGGCTATTTGCAAAACGTCGCGAAGTACAAAGAGCTTTGGAAGAAGGAGCAAGACGTCCGCGCGGCCGAGGCGAAGCTCACCGGCGACCAAGCCCTGCCCCGCGTGCTGCTGAAGACGAACGAAGGGGATATCGTCTTGGAATTGTTCGAGAACGAAGCTCCGCAAACGGTCGGCAACTTCATCAACCTCGTCGAAAAAGGCTTCTACACCAACCTACCGTTTCATCGCGTGCTGCACGGCTTCATGGCCCAAGGGGGCGACCCGAAGGGAGACGGCACCGGCGGCCCCGGCTACGACATTCTCTGCGAATGCTACAAAGACAACCACCGCCTCCACTTTCGCGGGGCGCTGAGCATGGCCCACTCCGGCAAAGACACCGGCGGCTCGCAGTTCTTCATCACCTTCGTCCCGACGGCTCAGCTCGATGGCCCGGCGGTGAATCCGAAGAACACCGGCACGCCGCATACGGTGTTCGGCCGGGTCGTTTCCGGTTTCGACGTGCTGGCGAAGCTGCAAAAGCGCGAACCACCGAACAGCATGCACAGCTTCGGCCCGAAAGCTCCCCTGCCGGTGCCGGATAAGATCGTCGAAGCAAAGGTGCTCAACAAGCGGAACCACCCGTACGAGCCGACGAAAGTGGCGACGCCGAAGGTTCCGGGAGCGGTGCCGTAATAGGTTAGGCGGACGAATCGAGCATGCCGAGCAGTCGATCGCTTAATACCATCATATGCTTAGCAACCGCGCATTTTTTCGTTACCGTAATCGCGCTATTGGCTGTCGTGTTTTTCGGCGCGGGCCTGTTCGTGGAAAGGCCGCTTACGTCGGCGGAGTCTATCGGCACTGCAATCGTAATGGTTCTTATTTCGCCTAGCATCCAGTTGTATTTTTGGCTGCACATTCATGACCACGCGTTTACGTGGTTTCTGATATTCTTCAACAGTGCTGTTTGGGGCACAGGCATGTATTGGCTGATGCGCCTTGTGCGGGCCTATCGCCGCGTTTGATCGTTGATCAGTCGTGGTTCGTAGTTTTGACTGATTCCCAACGCACCACGAACCACGAACTCTTATGGAACCCCGAGTCAGCCTCATTACGCTCGGGGTCGCCGATCTTCAGCGGTCGCTCCGGTTCTATCGCGATGGGCTCGGGCTGCCGACGACTTGGACCGGCGACAAAGGGGTCGTCTTCTTTTCGACCCGCGGCACTGCAATCGCGCTCTATCCGCTGACGGACCTCGCGAAAGATCTCGGCCCGGGTGCCGATGGGCTCGGGTTTGCCGGCCCCAGCTCCGACGGAAGCAGGGCCAAGTTCTCCGGGATCACGCTCGCTCATAACGTGCGCGAGCGGGCCGAGGTCGACCGCGTGCTTGCCGAGGCTGCGGCGGCCGGGGCGAAGATCGAAAAGCCTGCCCACGACACGTTTTGGGGTGGCTACGCCGGCTACTTCTCCGATCCCGACGGGCACCTGTGGGAAGTCGCTTGGGGAGCCTTCCCCTTCCGCGACGACGGGAGCCTCGACATCCCGTAGGGATGTTGCAGGGGGCGCCCCTCCTTGCTTTAAGTCGCGATGCCCCCGGGATATGCATCCCGGGCTATTGAACGGAGCGGATCGCGCGCGTCGGCCGGCGGCGGCGATTGATTGCCGGCATTGGGGCTGTCTTCGCGCTATCCCCTTCAAATGAATGCATTTGCGGCGAATTCCCTCTCTTGGCGGGATTCAAAAACGCGATGGTACGTGCTTGACGATATTAGGATTGCTTAATATCCTGTTATTCCAAGCTCGAATACTAATCGAGCGCATTATTTCATCCTTTGAACCTCCATTCATCTACGGCGAGCGCCCCCACGCCCGTCCGCCCTACTCTGCCGTGCAACTCAAAGCCCTTAAAGTGTTTTGCGACGTCGTTCAGCAGCGCAGCTTCTCGCGCGCTGCCGATGAGAACGACATTTCGCAATCCGGGGCCAGTCAACTGGTGCAACAGCTGGAAGACCATCTCGGCGTGAAGCTGATCGACCGCTCGAAGCGTCCCTTCGTGCTGACGCCGGAGGGAGACCTCTTCTATACGCAGTGCCGGGATATCGTCTCGAAGTATTTCGCGCTCGAAGACAAGGTGCGCACCATGCACCAAGAGGTCATCGGCCGAGTGCGCGTGGCGTCGATCTATTCCGTCGGTCTGCATCTCATGGCCGGCTATATCACGTCGTTCATGAGCTTGTACCCTAAAGCCAACGTCCGCTTAGAGTATCTGCATCCGCATCGGGTGTACGAAAGCGTCGAAGACGACGTCGCCGATATCGGCCTCGTCAGCTACCCGAAATCGTCGCGCACGATCGAAGCCTTGCCGTGGCGCGAAGAGCGGATGGTCTTGGCCTGCGCTCCGCAACACCCCTTGGCTCGCCGGCCGAAGATCGCGATCAAGGAGCTTCACGGCCACCACATGGTCGGCTTCGACGGCGACCTCACGATCCGCCGCGAGATCGATCGGGTGTTGAATCAACACGACGCCGAAGTGATCGTGCAGATGGAGTTCGACAACGTCGAAACCATCAAGCGGGCCGTCGAGATCAATACCGGCGTGGCCTTGCTGCCCGAGCCGACCGTGAAGCGCGAGCAAGACGCGGGGACGCTCGTCTGCGTGCCGCTCGATACCGATGAACTGGTCCGGCCGCTCGGGATCATCATGCGGCGCGGCAAAGAGCTCAGCGTCACCGCGAAGCACTTCATCGAACATCTGCAACGCGAAGGCCAAGCCGACGGAGCGACGTTTGCGCCGAGCGGCGCGACGCAAATCGGCGAACCTGCCGCCGCACTCGCCGCTCGTATTACCGACGACGAAGTTACCGACCACGAACCCCACACCGCCGACTTCGACGACGCCGGCCCCGCGAACGGTCGCCGACATGCGATCGCGGCGGGCAGAAAAGCGTCGTCGACATGAGGCCCGGATTCTTCGGGACGAGCGCACTCGCTGGTCCCCACTTTTCGCTTGAGGAGCGTCGCCATGATTGAACGCCGACCGAACCAAGGCTTGCCGCCGAAGGAAGGCCTTTACGATCCCGAGAACGAGCACGATGCCTGCGGCGTCGGCTTCGTCGTCGATATCAAGGGTCGGAAGAGCCACGAGATCGTGCGGCGCGGGCTGGAGATTCTCGTCAATCTCACGCATCGCGGCGCTACCGGTTGCGATCCGCTCACCGGCGACGGCGCAGGAATCATCACGCAGATCCCGCACGACTTTTTCGTCGCCAAAACGGCCGAGCTCGGCTACACGCTGCCGGCTCCGGGCGATTACGGGATCGGCTTCGTGTTCCTGCCGAACGACGAAGGACAGCGCAAGTGGTGCGTCGATTTGTTCGAGAAGTTTATCGCCGAGGAAGGATTGCAACTGATCGGTTGGCGCGATGTGCCGGTCGACAACGAACACATCGGCTGGAGCGCGCGCGACGTCGAACCGGTGATGAAGCAAGTCTTCATCGCCCGCGGGCCGAAGCTCGCCGCGGACATGCTCGAGTGGAAGTTGTACGTGGCTCGCAAGCGGCTCGAAGTCGCCGTTTACGACAGCGACCTGTCGCAGAAGAAGTATTGCTACCTGCCGAGCCTGTCGACCCAGACGATCATCTACAAAGGGCTGATGCTCGCCGAACAGGTCGAGCGATTTTATCTCGACTTGGCCGACGAACGCTTTGTTTCCGCACTCGCGCTCGTTCATCAGCGCTACAGCACGAACACCTTCCCGACCTGGGATCTCGCCCATCCGTTCCGCTATCTCGCGCACAACGGCGAGATCAACACGGTGCGCGGCAACGTGAACTGGATGCGCGCGCGGCAAAGCTTGCTCGCGCACAAAAAATACGGCGCCGACATCCAAAAGATCTTCCCGATCTACACGACCGGCGGCAGCGACTCGGCCAACTTCGACAACGTGCTCGAGTTGCTGGTGAAGACCGGCCGCTCGCTGCCCGAAGCGATGAGCATGATGGTGCCCGAGCCTTGGGCCGGCCATGAAAGCATGTCGGACGAGAAGAAAGCCTACTACGAGTTCAAGGCTTGCTTGATGGAGCCGTGGGACGGTCCGGCGTCGATGGCCTTTACCGACGGCACGATCATGGGGGGCACGCTCGACCGCAACGGCTTGCGACCCTGCCGCTATTGGGTCACGAAAAACGATTGGGTGATCATGGCGTCGGAAGCCGGCGTCCTCGAGTTCCCGCCGGAAGAGATCGTCGAAAAAGGTCGCCTCCGGCCGGGCCGCATGTTCATCGTCGACACGGCGCAAGGCCGCATCCTCGCCGACGACGAAGTGAAGAACGCGCTCGCCACGCGGCACCCGTATCGCCAATGGCTGAACGACAACCAGGTGAAGCTCGACGATCTGCCGAAGATCGCCGAGAAAAACGGCGCGAGCAAGAACGGCGCCGGCTCCAACGGCCACGGCGACCTCATCGACGGCAAGACCCACGAGCAGCTCCTCGCCGAGCAACGTGCCTTCGGCTACACGCTCGAAGACCTCAAGATCTTGATGACCCCGATGGCGGCCGAAGGAATCGAAGCGATCGGTTCGATGGGAAGCGACACGCCGATCGCCGTCCTCTCGAATCGCCCGCAACTGTTGTACAACTAC
>JAIOPP010000042.1 GCA_021413845.1 Planctomycetia bacterium
GGCGCGATCATCGTCGCGGCCGACGGCACCGTCGAAGCCGCGGCCCAATATCTCGACGCGCCCGCGACCGACATCACCCTCTCGAAAGGGCTCGGGGCGCGCCACTGGGCCGCCGCCGCCATCAGCCGCGCCACGAAAGCGGTCGCCGTCTGCGTCAGCGAGTCGAGCGGCACCGTCCGCATCTTTCAGAACGGCGAGGTCGTGCTCCGCATCGAGCCGTTCCGCCGGCCGATGAAGTGGAAAGACTACGAACACGAACCGCCGGGCGAGTAGCTTTCTACAGCGACGTCAAAGCTCGCGACTACTTGGCCGGTCGGCGCATCACGAGCGAGACCTCGAACCGCGACAATGCGCCGCTCGCCCGGACGATCGGAGCCGTCTTGATCTTCAGCTCGCTCAAGGCCCGTTGATCTTGCTCGACTTGATAGAGATACACGCTCGGGTCGTCGAGCAACCGCCGCTCGAAGCGGTGGTTCGTCACCAGGAACTGCACTAGTCGGCGCGCGTCGCCGGTCGTGCCGTTGAACGTGATCCGCTGCAATTGCTGTTTCGCATCGAAGTAGTAGGTGAGCGCGCCGGCGATATCGGACTGCGCGGTGCCGCTGACGAGCGTCACGCGGTATCCCTGCGCGTCGAGCTCCGAGAGATGCGTCGTCACGCGCGGCCAAGTGGACATGACCCACACCGGCGTTATCTCCCAACGCAAAGCTTGCTCGAAGGGGACCAGCTTCTCATCGTGTGCCGAGACCGGCTTCGTCGCGGCAGGGTCGGCAGCCGTGTGCGCAGCCGGAGCCGCGTGGCCCGCGGCATGAATCTCGGCGGCTGCATGCGGTGCAACGGCCGGCTTTTCCGTCGTTCCCGTCACCGCCTGGAGCGGCGATGTGATGGCTTCGCGCACGCCCGAGCCGGACGAAAGCAAATACGGCAGGGCAGCCCCGCCGACGAGAAATGCGAGAAAAGATCCGCGACCGAACATGCTGATTCCTATCCTTCCGACGGAACGCTTCTTTTCTTTCTTCGACGTTCCCGGTCGCTCGCCTGCATTTCGCTCGGCGACCGGTACGCCGAGCGCAAGTTCGTCGCGGTTGGTATATTCGGTGCCGACGCTACGTCCGCCGAGGTCGCCTCGACCGAAGGCCGGACGATCGACCCGTTCCGCATAACCGCGATTTCTTAACGGTCGCTTCTTGCTTGAGGATGCCTTGAGTTCCGATCTCGAAGACTATCGCTGGCTGGTCGGCGAAGAGGCCGGCGCGTTGCTTCAAGCCTCGGCCGACGCGATCGACACGCTGCAACTGGTGACGCGGCTGCGCAAGACCCTGAGTTCGGCTCGCGCCGCGCTCGTGGCGGAGCAAGTCGGGTTGCGACGTCGCGCAGTCAAGAAGTTTCCCGCCGCCTCGCGCCTGTACTTTACGAAGACGGGCCTCGAACAAGCGACCGACGCCGTCACGTCGCGCTACAAAGCCGCGCGATTTCCCGGCCACGCACCGACGGCTGATCTCTGTTGCGGCATCGGCGGCGACTTACTGGCCCTCGGCTTGCGCGGGCCGACGATCGGCTACGACCTCGACGCCCCGACGTCGATCTTCGCCGCCGCGAACGTTCGTATGCTGCACGTTGCGAGCGGCGGAGCGTTGCAGGCCGGCGTCGTCTGCGCGAAGGCCGAGGCCGCGCACCTCGCCGACGTCGCGGCTTGGCACATCGATCCCGACCGTCGCCCCGGCGGCAAGCGAACGACGCACATCGAGCTGCATGAACCTTCGGTGGAGACGCTCGAGACGTTCCTCGCCGTCAACGCCGCCGCGGCGATCAAGCTCGCTCCGGCCGCCGAACCTTGGCCCGCGTGGACCGATCGCGCCGAATGGGAATGGCTCAGCCTCGACGGGGAGTGCCGACAATTGGTCGCTTGGTTCGGCGCGTTGACCGAACGGCATGGGAGCCGCCGAGCGACGATTCTGTCCGGCGATCGCGCACCCCGGTCGATCGTCGGGGAGCCGGATGATGCGTTGTCTTACGAGGCCCGACTCGCCGTCGTCGAACTCGGCCGCTACTTGCACGAGCCCGACGCGGCGATCTTGGCTGCGAAACTCACGACCGCGGCCGGCGCGGAACACGGCCTGTCGTCGATCTTCTCCGGTTCCGCCTACCTGACGAGCGACCATCCCATCGTCGACGACGAAGCTTGGACCTCGTTCGAGATCGTCGAAGCCCTGCCGTTCGACCTGCGCAAGCTCCGCACTTGGCTCGCGGAGCGTCGTATCGGCCGGCTCGAAATGAAGAAACGTGGGGTCGATTTCGATCTCGAGCGACTTCGTAGCGAGTTGAAACTTCGCGGAGAGGAGTCGGCTTGCTTGATCTTGATTCGCCGAGGTGATAGGGTCACGGCCGTCGTGACCCGCCGAGTTGAGAACGGCGGAAGGACAACCGATTCATAGCCCACCTGTTAGCGAGCCCTCCGCATGTTGACGTTCGACGCCCATCTCGACTTGAGCATGAATGCCTTGGAATGGAACCGCGACCTCACGAAGTCGGTTCACGAAATTCGCAAGCGTGAAGCCGGCCGGAACGATAAAGTCGACCGCGCGCAAGGGACCGTCGCCCTGCCCGACATGCGCCGCGGCCAGATCGGCCTCTGCGTCGCGACGCAGATCGGCCGCTACGTCGATCAGAAGAATCCGCTGCCGGGTTGGCATAGTCCCGAGATCGCGTGGGCGCAAACGCAAGGTCAGCTCGCTTGGTATCGGGCGATGGAAGAAGCCGGCGAGATGATCCAAATCAAAGACACGGCCGGCTTAGAGCGGCAAGTGGCGTTGTGGAGCAACGAGCCTCCGCCGGATGCCCCGATCGGTTATATCTTGAGCCTCGAAGGAGCCGATTCGATCCGCACGCCCGGTCATCTCGAGCAAGCCTACGCGCAAGGTTTGCGCGCGCTGGGGCCGGCGCACTACGGAGCGGGCCGCTACTCGCCCGGTACGCATCTGCCGGGCAAGCTCACGGCCCTTGGTCGCGAGTTGGTCGTCGAGATGGATCGCTTGGGGATGATTCTCGACGCGACCCATCTCTCGGACGAAGCGTTTTGGGAAGCGCTCGAACTCTTTCACGGCCCGGTCTGGGCGAGCCATTCCAATTGCCGCAAGCTCGTGCCCGATCAACGTCAATTCGACGACGACCAAATCATGGCGCTGATTCAGCGCGGTGCGGTGATCGGCGGCGCGCTCGATGCTTGGATGATGGTGCCGGGCTGGATTCGCGGAACCACGACCCCTAAAAGCTCGGGCGTGAAGCTCGACCATCTGCTCGACCATTGGGACCACATTTGCCAACTCGCCGGCAATGCGAAGCACATCGGCATCGGCACCGATCTCGACGGCGGCTACGGCCTAGAGCAAAGCCCCGGCGACATCGATACGATCGCCGACCTAAATCGCCTGCCCGACATGCTGACCCGCCGCGGCTACGCGCAAGACGACATCCCAGGAATCATGAGCGGCAATTGGATTCGATTTTTGAAGAACGCCTGGGAGTAAGAACACGGCGCGCCCGGAAGCCTACGGACGTGGCTTGGCCCAAATCTTCGCCTTGAGATTCGCACCGTGAAGTGCGATGTTGAGCTGCGTGAGGGAGACAGGACTCCGACCTCGTTAGGTTTCGACGCGTCGCTTGAGTGCGACGACGAATCGCGCTGGAAATCTCGAGCTCGTGCTGCGCCGCTTGTCGCCGTGCGAGCTTAGGGCAATCGACTTCATAGTCGGTCCGTCGCGACGCTAGTCGGCCCCGCGGTGTGAAAACCGCTCGGCGTCTTCTTCCGGCCTGCGGTGCGTAGGGGTTCGCCTCGGCGAACCTCGAAGCTTCGGGATCTGCGGTCGCTGCGCGTTCGGACGAAGCGCGTATCGAAAACAAACCGCGGATCGAAACTTGCACGACGGTCTTCTCAGGGTTGCAACCCGGAGAGGAGCGCTTCGCTTGCCTCGGGTGTCGTCCGGTGCGTCGTCGGCCCGACCTTGTTCTCCACGGAGAACCGTTCGGGAAGCAAAGCTCTGCGCAGAGAACGTTTGACAAGATGCCCGAGCACCTCGGGCCGCGACGCACGAATCTTTTTTCAATCGCGAATCGAGGCGAGCACGGCCGTGCCGCGCGCAAGATGAAAGTAGCAGGCACGCTCCACGTGCCGTCCGCCACGACTGATAGGGAACGATCGTTACGGTGTGTCCCCGGATATGCATCCGGGGCTATTGAACAAAGGCTGAACGGAGCGCGAGCATGCGTCGCGATGGAAAGGCGCAAGTGGTTACGGCACGTGGAACGTGCCTACTACTTTTAATAGCGAATGACTTTCCGCAACGTCCAGAGGCCGGCCAAGATCAGGATGATGTTTCCGACCCAGACCGCGTGTGGCGGGAAGGCGCCGTTTTTGGCGAAGTCGACCCCGAAGGCCAACAGCGGATAGTAGACGAACAAGATCGGCAAGAAGCACATAAAGAAGCTGGTCATGAAATCGGAATTGCGCATCCGAATCGCCAGCGGCGCGCCGACGAGCGCGAAGCAGAAGCAACTGAAGCCGTTCGACCAGCGTCGATGCGGCTCCGTCTGCAAGCGAAAGATCTTCTGCTGCGTGATCTTTTTCTCATCTTCTTCCGTGCCCCATTCGGCGGAGGCAAGCTCGGCGAAGTTGCCCGTCATCATGGCGAGGGCCGCTTTCGACGCCAGTTCGTTGTATTGCGCTTCGATCTCTCGTTCGAGCTCCGCGATCACCGTCGGAATCACGTGCATCGCCATATAGGAGGGATGCGCGATTTCGATGGCGGCATTCTTCTGATCCAGAGGAATCGAACGTTCGAGGACGTCGTTGTGAAAGAAAACCTTCCCTTTCCCTTCGACTTCGAGCTCGCCGTTGCGGCAAATAATCGTGAGCACTCCCTCCGCCGGATCGCTGCGCAATTCGGCTTCTTCGGAACTCATGGTCATCGAGCTGTTCTTCGACTGCAGCGAGATCGTCGGGCTGATGAGCTTGCGCCCTTCGACTCGCTTGACGACGATCGAGATGCCGTTCGCGGAATAAGTTCGTTGCGTGCGCAACATGCCGTAGACGATCTCTTCGACCGATTCGAGCACGACCCGGCGCACCCCTTCACGCCCCCAAGTGACGGCGAGGTCATTGAGCCAGACCGTCGCCACGCTCAATATGAACGACAGGATCAGGACCGGCCAAAGAATCGTCATCGGGCTGATCCCGAGCGACTTCAGCGCGGTGACTTCGTTCGAGCTCGACATCCGCCCGTAGACCATGCACGCGGCGAGCAAGATCGTCGCCGGCACCGTATACCGCAAGGCATCCGGCAAGACGAACGGAATCAACTGCACGACTTGCTGCGGCTCGAGCCCTTGCGCGCGGGCCTCTTTCACGAGCCCGATGAGGATGAACAGCAGCGTCAACACGCCTAATGAAAGGCTGAAGATCTTAAGCAGTTCGAACAGCACGTAACGGCTAATGATGCCCATAGAGCCGCGTAGTTTCGTTGGGGTTGCCGGCAGGGTCAAGGTCAGTTGTGCCGGCAGCGAGCGAGCGCGATCCGCCTTCCTTAGAATTACCCGTTTTGACATACTTCCGCGTTCATTTCGACGTAGCGATCCTGCCGACGTTTCACGAACCTCTTGCCGAAACAAGCCGATGCGCATCTTCTTTTCCGTCGGAGAACCGAGCGGCGACCTGCATGGCGCGAACCTGATTCGCGCTCTTCGGCAGCGCCGGCCCGATGTCGAATGCATGGGCTACGGCGGGCCGTTGATGGCCGAGGCCGGCTGCGCGCTGCATCGCGACCTCACGGCGCTCGCCGTGATGTGGCTGCTGCGCGTGCTGCTGAACTTGCACAAGTTTCTCGATCTCGTCTCGAAGGCCGATCGCTTCTTCCGTCACCAGCGACCCGACGCCGTCGTGCTCATCGACTATCCGGGCTTCAACTGGTGGATCGCTCGTCGCGCGAAGGCGCACGGCATTCCGGTGTTCTATTACACGCCGCCGCAAATCTGGGGTTGGGCAAGTTGGCGCGTCGCGAAGATGCGCCGCTTCGTCGACCATGTGCTGTGCAGCCTACCGTTCGAGGAGAAATGGTTTCGCGATCGGGGCTGCCACGCCGAGTTCATCGGCCATCCCTATTTCGATGAGGTGCGACGTCAGCGGTTCGATCAAGAATTTCTCGACGGACTCGCCGCCGCAGGGACTGGTCCGCTCGTAACGATTCTTCCCGGCTCGCGCACGCAGGAAGTCGAACAAAACCTGCCGACGTTTCTGCGCGCGGCGCAAGAGATCCGCCGACGGGTGCCGAACGTGCGCTTCGCCGTGGCGGCGTTTCGTCCGCATCAAGCCGAATGGGCGCGCGAGCTCGTTGCCAAGCTGCAGATGGATGTGAAAGTCTTCGTCGGCCGAACCCCGGAGTTGATTCGCGCCGCGACCTGTTGCTTGGCCTGCTCGGGAAGCGTCTCGCTGGAGTTGCTCTACCATCGCAAGCCGACGGTGATCGGCTACCGAGTCGCGCGGTTCGGCTATCTCGTACAGAATTTCTTCCGACAAGTTCCCTATATCACGCTCGTCAATCTCTTGGCGACGGGCCGACTCGAGCGCGATCGGGCTGCGGAAGGGCGCGGAGAATCGCCGCTCGACGATCCACGCGTGTTGTTCCCGGAGTTTCTTTCGGCCGAGGATCGCTCGCCGGAGATGGGAACCCAGGTCGTCGAATGGCTGACCAACGAAGCGGTGCGCGAGCGCACGATCGGCCGACTGGCCCGACTTTGCGACGAAGTGGGAGGCGGCGGAGCCTCGGCTCGCGGCGCCGACTACATCGTGAACGTCCTCGAACCCTCGCCGACTCCGATCGCCCGGCCGCACTATCTTCGCGCCTCGGTCGGCAAGGCTACAATAACTCGGCGGTCGAACTAGGCAACATCGAACGAAGCGGCTCAGAACGGGTATTGCGGGTGCTATACTGCGCGCGAGTGCGGCGTTCGATCGTTGCGGCGCTTCGTATGCCGGCCGCTCTCCGTTTCTTGCCTTTCGCTTAAGGTCTTTCGCGTGATACTCAGCGAGCCTCCGCGTTCCCCGTACGACGTTCACTTCCGGCTGTTCGGGGTTCCGGTACGCATTCATCCGTTCTTCTGGCTCTTTACGGTGCTGCTCTCCGGCAACGGCAAGCCGAGCTTCGTCCTGATTTGGTTGGCGGCGGTCGTCTTGTCGCTCCTGGTGCATGAATTCGGGCATGTGTTCGCCTTCCGCAGGTTCGGCGTCGATTCGTATGTCGTGCTGCATTCGTTCGGCGGATTGGCGGTCCCATACGGCGGCTATGGCGGCTCCTTCGCTCCGCGGCTGGCGCCGCGCGATGGAGCGATCGTGGCCTTTGCCGGTCCTGCGGCGGAAATGCTTTCGGCGTATCTCCTCGTCGCCGTTTGTTATGCGGCGGGCTACGACGTCGTGTTCCCACCGAGTGGGTTTTTCCGGTTCGTTCCGATCGTCGTCGTCGGCACGTCTTCGTTTCTGAGTCAGTTCGTCAATTTGTACGTGCTGATCAGCCTGTTTTGGGCGTTGATCAACCTGCTGCCGATCGTGCCGCTCGACGGTGGCCGGATCTCTCAATTCCTATTCACGCGCTTCGATCCGCAAACCGGTCCGCGTCAGGCCTTGATCTTGTCGATCATCGTCGCCGGACTGACTGCCGCGCTGATGTTCCTCGAAATCAGTTTGTTCTCCGGAATTTTTTTCATCTACCTCGCTTATACGAGTTACCAAGCGCTGCAAGACCTCGGCTACGGCGGACGACGTTGGTAACGGGCGTCGCTTGAGCAGCCGAAGCTCGCCGGACGAGGTCGCAAGCGAGAGTCGCGATGTTAAAAAGGGTAGACTATGACGGCCGGCGATGAGCCTCAGCGACGTTGGGTCTTACTCGGTGCGAGTAACCTGACGCGTGGTCTCGCCACGGCCGTCGCGATCGCGCAGCGAACGCATCGGACGCCTATCGATCTCATGGCGGCCCTCGGCAACGGGCGCTCCTATGGATGGTATGCCCGCCTGCTTGGCCGCGGCTTGCCGGGGATCCTCGATTGCGGTTTGTGGCGCGATCTTGCCGCACGTGCGAAGCTGCCGACCTCGGCGCTGCTGACCGATATCGGCAACGACGTCATGTACGGTGCCGCGGTTGCCGAGATCCTCGAGTGGGTCGAAGCTTGCCTCGCGAGGCTCGCGAAAGTCGACGCCGAAGTCGTCGTGACGGGCCTGCCGCTCGTCAACTTGCCGCGGCTCGGCCCGATTCGGTTCCAGGCCTTCCGCAGGCTGTTTTTCCCGAGAAATAGGGATAGTTTGGCACAAGTGACCGAGCGTTGCCTAGCCGTCGATGCGGGCGTTCGAGGGTTGGCCGAGCGCTTCGGCGCCACGTTCGTCGAGCCGCGCGCAGCGTGGTATGGGCTCGACCCGATTCACTATCGCCGGTCGCAATGGCGCGCGGCTTGGCAAGAAATTTTATTACGAGACGCGGCGCAGAGCGGCGACCGGAGCCGTGAGGCCGATAACGATTATGAAAGTGTCTCGTCGCTCGATCACTCGGTCGCGTCTTGGTTGCGAACGCAATTTTGGTTGCCCGAAGAACGTTGGTTGTTCGGCATCGCGCAACGCCGCCGACAACCGAGCGTGGTGCTCGACGATGCCACGCGAATCTCGCTGTATTGAGCGTGAGCGGCGCTCGATAGCGCTTGTGTAGCGCTCAATTTTTCGCCGGCGAAGCGATGCCGAGTGCATACGCCGCCGAGCGCTTCGTGCACACGGTCGAACGGCGCTTCGATGATGGATCACGAGCGCGCAAACGATGCGATCGAGCATGCTCTCGACGAGCGCGCGATGCTGCCGATAGAAAAAATCTTGGCGTGCGTCAAGGATTTTTGAAAAATAGCGTTGCAGAAACGAAAAGAATTCGTACAGTTACTCGACAAGGTTCATCACTCAGACAAGTAGACTCGCCGAGCAACGATCGATCGCAAGATCGATCAAGTGAACCAGAGACTCGGATCGACTGAAGTTCCGCTTCGCTCGCAAGAACGAAACGGAAAGACGATCGAGCCGCGAACTTGGTTTCGGATGAGTTCGGCGAGCCTTGTGATAGGATGTCCGTTTCTTGTTAAGGGTGCGAATCGCTCGACACCGGTGCGTCGACGAAGGTGGCCTCAGGATTCATCGTTTGCAAACCAAGCTCTGCTTGTTTGCAAAGGTGAGTTCTGAATATTTTCGGCGACGCGACGATCGGTAGAGGGATCTCACCGAGTTTTTTCATTTCGGAGGACCGATCCATGGCCAAGAAGAAAAAAGCTGCTGCTGCCAAGCCCGCCAAGAAGGCTGCCAAGAAGAAGAAGAAGTAGCTTCTTCTCCGTCGGGTAGTCGCGTCGTCGGGATTTTATCCTGATGTGCGGCACCGGTAGGCGGTCTGCGGCACGGCGAGGTTGTGTCTCGAACACGATTTCTCCCTCGACCCAGGCAACTGCTTCCCCGACGGACAGCAGGCAACACCGAGACAGGGCCGCTCGACCGATGTCGAGCGGCCCTATTTTTTTGCGCGACTCTCTTTTTGCGCGACCTTTAGTTTTGCGCGATCCGTTTTTTGCACGATTCGTGCCGCGCCGAGCATTTCCGCCCGCAAAACATCGGCGGTCGGTTCAAGTGCGATTTCTTGAGTCGACGTGGCTGTTCCCGTCGCACGCGACGTTTGCCGCTTGTCGTCCCATGCGCTTCTTCGCGGACAGCATCAACACCGGGAAGCGACCGCCGGTTGCAGTATTCCTATTCGTGCAACTAGGTGAGGCCGTTCATCGCTTAGGGCGATCATCTACGGCGAGCGGCAAATGTATTCACGATCATCTTGTCGCGCAAGTTCACTCCGTCTTTCCCCACAAAACGCCTCGCGCTCAAACACGATTTTCGAGCGGCGATAGTGCATCTCGTCGCGTGACTTTCGACGATGAATTGCCTGGCCGATTACCACGAAATACATCTGCTCTTAAATAGGGAAAACCGCATGAGATGGAAAACCACGCAATGGTCATAAAGTAACTATTTAGAGTAGGTTCGCCTCACCGTCTTCTACCCCACCAACCGACCTATTCAAATACCGTTCGACCCACGATTCGCGCGTGCGGAAGTGCCGTCAAACGGCCGTATTTACCACGTCGAAGTTGCCACGATGCACAGCGAAAAGCCAACCCAAAAGCCATCGCCTATCTCCGGTTTCTCGCAGAGCCGATCTTCCTGCGATGAGGCTCTTCGATCGACGGGACGGAGATTCGATCTCGCTGAAGTTCCCAGGCCCGACGTGCGATCGTCGGTGAAGAAGTTTGCGTGCGGCACCGACCTCTTAAGATCGCCCACCGTGGAAAATCTTTCGTCTCAAGACGAACTCTTTCGGCTCTTTATCGAGCATGTTCAAGACCGCGCCATCTACATGCTGGATCCAGGCGGCAACATCGTCACGTGGAACGAAGGTGCGCGGCGGATGACCGGCTTTGCGTCGGACGAGATCGTCGGACGCCCTTGTTCCTCTCTGGGTCGTGCCGAAGACCTCTCCGCAGATCTACTGCAACGGATCTTATCTCTCGCCGAGGCCCAAGGTCGACACGAACGGGAAGCGATCCAAGTCCGCCAAGACGGCTCTTGCTACTTCGCCGAAGTCACGCTCGTTCCGCTGCGCAGCGTTGCCGGAAGCTTGCTCGGCTTTGCGAACATCGTTCACGACATCACCAACCGCAAACAAACCGACGATCTGCTTCGCAACCGCTTCGTCGAATCCGCGCACATGGCTCGCTTGAGCACCGTCGGGCAGATGGTGGCGGAATTGGCCCATGAGATCAATCAACCGCTGGCAGCCGCAGCCAACTACGCTCGGGCCTGCATCAATTTCGGTCGAAGCGGGAAATGCTCGGCCTCGCCCGAGATCTTGGAATGGATGGAGCGGTGCGCTGCACAGTCGATGCGCGCGATTCAGATCGCCAATCGCCTCGCCACATTCGTCAAGAAAGACGACGGCCGGCGGACTTGGGTTCAAATCAACACCCTCGTTCAACATGTCCTCTCTCATGCCTTGCCGACTTTGCATTCCGGCCTCGATGCCTTTACGCCGATCGAAGCCGAAACCAAGTTCGACGCATCCGAACCGGAGATCCTGGCCGATCCCGTTCAGATCGAGCAGGTGCTTCTCAATCTGATTCGTAACGCCGTCGAAGCGATGCACGAGCTGCCGACTCGCAAACATAGGATCACGATCCGCACTGCCACCGATGATGCTTTCGTGTCGATCTCGGTCGGCGATACCGGTTCCGGTATCGCAGCTGAAAAGCTCGCGCGGTTGTTCGATCCTTTCTTCACCACCAAAGCCTCGGGCCTAGGGCTCGGCTTATCGATTATTCGCTCGATCGTCGAAAGCCACGGCGGACGCATGAGCGTCGAGTCGAGCGCGGCAGGAACTATCTTTGCTTTTACACTTCCGATTTCGAAAGGCGAACACATCCCATGCTGAACGAAGCCACCGTTTTTATCGTTGACGACGATCCGGCATTTCTTGATTCGCTGTCTTTGCTCATCCTTTCGATGGGGCTCCAGGTGAAGACTTTCGGATCTTACGAAACGTTCATCGAAGCCTTCGATCAGACGCAAGCCGGCTGCATCATTCTCGATGTGCGCATGCCCAACATGAGCGGCCTCGCGATGCAGGAGAAGTTGAAGCAATATCCCCTCTGTCCGCCGATCGTTATTCTCACCGGACACGCCGAAGTGCCCGTCGCGCTCCGGGCCTTTCGTCAGGGCGCACTCGATTTCCTGCAAAAAACGTTTGAAGAGTTCGAGCTGCGCGACGTGATTCAGCGCGCCATCGCTCTGGATACCGAGCGCCGCGCCGCCCATGGCCGACGAGAAGCGATGTCGTCGCGGCTGGCTCTGTTGAGCCAAGCCGAGCGGCAAGTGCTCAATTTAGTCATTGAAGGGCATCCGAATAAGAAAATCGCTTCGACCCTCGAAGTCAGTCGTCGGGCCGTCGAAGATCGCCGCGCACGCCTCATGCAGAAGCTCCGTGTCGATAATCTTCCCGAACTCGTGAAATTCGCCGTCAGCGCCGGGATCGCAGCGAGCGTCTAAGCTCGATCAGCAAACAGATTCGTAATGAAGATCGACCGCTGCGGCGCGATTTGCTCGTGCCGCAGCGCCACTGGCTCTATTGTTCCGCAACGGCGCGGCATTTATACTCTTAGCATGGGCTCGCGACCTGCGTCGGCTCATTCGTCGCCCGCCTTCCTACGCCCTGCCCGCTCGCTCACTCCGCCATCCCGCCTCGGAGTCGTCATGCCGTCGGTTCGATCTTTGCATAAGCTTTCCGTGTGCTGTGCTCGAGCGATTCGATGCGCGCCCTTCCTGCTGATCGCGGCAACCGTTTTCATCGGTGCCGATCGGCCATCTCTAGCAGCGGAACGCTCCGCCGACCACGACTTCTTCGAGAAGAAGATTCGGCCGGTGCTCGTCGAACATTGCTACAAGTGCCATTCGGCAGCCGCGGGAAAAGCCGAAGGAGGCCTCTCTCTCGACACGCGCAGCGCGATGCGCGCCGGCGGCTCGAGCGGCCCGGCGGTCGTTCCTTCGGACGAAGATAAAAGCTTGATCCTCGCCGCGATTCGCCACGACGGCCTCGCGATGCCGCCCGATAGGAAGCTGCCCGCGGAAGTGATCGCCGACTTCGAGCGTTGGATCGCCGCAGGCGCCGCCGACCCGCGCGACGGCTCGGCTCCCGTCGTCAAGCCGACCGTCGACTACGCCGAAGCGCGCAAACATTGGGCCTTCCAACCGCTTCGCGTCGTCGCTCCGCCGACCACGCTCGATGCCGCTTGGTCGCTCGACCCGATCGATCGCTTCGTGCTCGCGAAGTTGGAAGCGGCCGGCGTTCGTCCCGCGCCGCAGGCCGAGCGCCGCACGCTCTTGCGACGAGCCTCATTCCTGCTCACCGGCCTGCCGCCGACTCCCGCGGAAGTCGCCGCGCTCGAAGCTTCGCCGGCTCCGAATCAAGCGACCGCTTACGCAGAGACGGTCGATCGCCTTCTCGCTTCGCCGGAGTTCGGCGTGCGCTGGGGTCGTCATTGGCTCGACACGGCGCGCTATGCCGAGTCGAACGGCAAGAATATGAACCTCTGGTGGCCGCACGCGTGGCGCTATCGCGACTACGTGATCGACGCGTTGAACCGCGACCTGCCGTACGATCGATTTCTGCGCGAGCAAATCGCCGGCGACTTACTTCCCGCGGACAACGACACGGCCCGCACCGTGCAGATCACGGCGACCGGCTTCCTTGCGATCGGCTCGAAATCCTACGAAGAAGCTTCGGCCCGCGAACGATTGATTCTGGAAATGGCCGACGATCAGATCGACGTCGTGATGCGCGGGATGCTCGGGCTCACCGTCGCCTGCGCTCGCTGCCACGACCATAAGTTCGACCCGATTCCGCAGACCGAATACTATGCCTTGGTCGGAATCTTCCAAAGCAGCGAAACGCTGTGCGGACCAGGCCCGAAGCACAACGGATACAAAGGAAGCGACTCGGCCTACCAAGCTATCGGCAAAAATCCCGAGCTGCTACGCGTCCCTTATGAGGCGCATGACAAACTCGCGCGCGACAAAGATGCCGCGCTGGGCAAACTTCGAGCCGATCGCTACCGCAATTTCAATACGAAGACCGCGCTTGAGATCGAACGCAAAGCGGCCGAAGCGAAAGTCCCTCTCAAGCCCGCGGTTCTGGCCGCGATCGATGCGAAACTCAAAGTCGAGATCAACAAGATCGCCGAGTGGGATGCTAAGATCGCAGCGACGCAAAAAGAACTCGCGCATTTGAACGCCAGCTACCCACCGGCGCCGGGCTATGCGATGGCGATGCGCGAAGCGGCGAAGCCGGCCGACTGCGCGTTGCGCCTGCGCGGCGAATGGAAGCGACCGGATGTCGTCGTACCCAGAGGAACACCGTCTCTCTTCCAGCTCGCGGGCGCCACGAAGATCGAACCGCAAGCAAGCGGGCGTCTGCAACTCGCCGCGTGGATCGCCGACGCGCAGAACCCGCTGACGGCCCGCGTCGCAGTGAACCGGATTTGGCATCATCTGTTCGGGCAAGGGCTCGTCGAAACGCTCGACAACTTCGGCAACCTCGGCGATCGGCCGAGCCATCCGGAGCTGCTCGACTATCTCGCAGCCGAGTTTATGCGCGACGGTTGGAGCACCAAGCGATTCATCCGTCGGCTGATGCTCACGCGCACCTTTCAGCTTGCCGTCGACGAGCACTTGCCCCTAGCGGCGCTTGATCCCGACAATCGCCTCTTCGGTCGACGCGTCGTTCAACGGCTCGAAGCCGAGGCGATTCGCGATGCCATGCACGCCTCCGCCGGCACGCTGGAGCTCGCTCGTCCGGTAGGTTCGCAAATCATGAAAGCGACGGTCGATTCGGCCAACTCGATCCAGCAACCTCCTCCGGGTGAAATGGATCGGACGCCGCGCAGCATCTATCTGACGATGGTTCGCTCGGCGGTGCCCGAGATGTTTGCGTTGTTCGACTTCCCCGACCCTTCGCTTCCGGCAGCCCGACGCGAACAACGAACCTTGCCGACGCAGGCGCTCTACCTGATGAACTCGCCGCTGGTCGTCGCCCAATCGCTCAAGCTAGCCGAGCGGGTCTTAAACGATGCGACGCTCCCAGACGATGCGGCACGGATCGACCGCGCTTATCTGCTCTGCTTCGGTCGCCACGCACGCACCAACGAGCAAGAACGAGCGATTGCCTATTTGAACGCCGAGGCGACGCCCACAGTTGCTCCTAAGACTCCCCTGCCGGTCGCTGCAGCACCGAATCTTTCAGTACCGGCCGCTACAGTAGCGGTCGTTTCAGCACGTCTCGAGGCCTGGACGTCGTTTTGCCAAACGCTCTTCGCCGCCGCCGAATTCCGCTATCTTCCTTGAGACCTGCCATGAGCCTTTTCGACGTCCCGCAATCTCGCGCACCGCTGCTCTCGCGTCGTCATTGGCTGAGCACGATGTCGGCCGGCTTCGGTGCGCTGGCGTTCGCCGGCATCACCGCCGAACAAGCCGCTCGGGGCGCATCGCAAGTCGCCCCCCATTTTACGCCGCGCGCCAAGCGGGTCGTGTTCCTCTTCATGCGCGGCGCGCCGTCGCAGATGGAGACCTTCGACTACAAGCCGCGCCTCAACGCCGACAACGGTAAGCCCTCGCCGAACAAGAACATGAAGCTGTTCGGCTCGCAATGGAAGTTCGCTCGGCGCGGGCAAAGTGGCTTGTGGATCTCCGACCTCATGCCGCACACGGCTCGCGTCGCCGACGATCTCTGCATCCTCAACGGGATGAAGACCGACCACTTGAACCATCCGGAAGCATCCGACCAAATGCACACCGGTAGTTTTCAATTCGAGCGTCCTTCGCTCGGATCTTGGGTCCTCTACGGGCTCGGCACCGAAAACCAAAACCTGCCGGGCTTCGTTTCGATCAAGCCGCCGGTCGTCTTAGGCGGGGCTCGTTACTACGGCTCCGCATTCCTGCCTCCCGCTTACCAAGGCCTACCGATCGGCACGATGGACGTCGCGATGGCGAAGGCCAAGCTCTCGAACACATCGCATCCTTCGCTCACGCGCGAAGCTCAACGTCGGCAGCTCGATCTCTTAGCGGCGGCGAACCGCGACTTCGCGGCCGAACAAGGAGATGCTTCCGGCGCGATCGACGGCGTCATTCGCTCCTACGAGTCGGCGTTTCGGATGCAGCAAGAGCTGCCGCAACTGCTCGATCTCAAGCACGAAACGCAAGCCACGCTCGATCTCTACGGCGCAGCGACCGGCGATTCCCTCGACTTCGGCAGGCAATGTCTGACCGCTCGTCGCTTGCTCGAAGCCGGCGTCCGCTTCGTCGAGCTCACGCACGACAACTGGGACCATCACGCCGGCGTGGCGAAGAGCATGCCTTCCAAGTGCAAGCAGATCGATCAACCGATCGCGGGCCTGCTCACCGACTTGAAGCAACGGGGCCTGCTGGAAGATACGCTTGTAGTCTGGGGAGGAGAATTCGGCCGCTCGCCCGACGATCGGACGAGCGACGGTCGCGGACACAACAAAGACGGCTTCACGATGTGGCTCGCCGGCGGCGGCGTACGCGGCGGCATGGCTTACGGCAGCACCGATGAATACGGCTTCCGCGCAGTCGACGGCATCGTCCACACGCACGATCTTCATGCGACGATTCTCCATCAACTCGGCCTCGATCACGAAAAGCTGACTTATCGCTACGGCGGTCGCGACTTCCGCCTGACCGATGTCCACGGTCGAGTCGTGCGCGAAGTGATCTCGTAGTCGGCAGCATCATAGTAGACGGCGCGCTGGCTTGCTCGACGAGGCGCATCTGCTACGTTACGCCGTATGAGCACGACCCGTTACGAGTTCGCCGTCACGATTCATGCCCGGCCCGTGGTCGCGCTCGCCGGCGATTCCTTTTCGCTACGAGGCTTAGAGCTGCCGACTTTGCAGCTCGCGCCTGCCGACTTCGCAGGTTTCGCGCGGACTTTCGAGGAAGTCGCCGCAGCGCTCGAACGCTTAGAGCGCATGTTCTTCGAACCCGACGGTTCTTTCGTGTGGGTCTCTTCCGATCCGCAAGACGCTTGGCAACTCGACGGCGTCCTCTACGACCGCGACGGCCGAATGCTGCACGTCGACCTCAAGGGGACTTGCCCTCCCACCGCGCTCGATCGACTCCTCCAAACGTTTGGCGCGCCGCCGACGCAGGTCGTTTTTCAGCTAACGCGCGAAGCCCTGTTCCTCGATGAAGATCCGTTTCGTCGCTACGCCGCGGCCGGTTCGTAGCGTAAGCGAACGATTACAACCGCCGGCGAAATAATCGCCGCGAGCGGCGAAAGGTTGGTCGCACCTCGCGCTCGGAACCGCGCTGAAAACCGGCTATTTTATCGGCAACGCTCGAATGCCGACTGCCGGCCACGCACGGCACGGTCGTTGCTCTGGTTCGCAGCAACCGACATCAACTCCTTCGAGCCTCCGACGATGAGCACGACTTTGGAACCCGAAGAACGCGACCACGCTCCTGCTAGTCCCGTCCCGACGCCGAACACCGCCGGTGATCGGATCAGCTATCGAACCGAAGAGCTCTTTCAAGGTCGGCGCGAAGTTTGGTTCGAACACGGAAACGAACAATATCGCCTGCGGATCACCGCCGCCGGAAAGCTCATTCTCACGAAGTGATCCGAGCCTATTCGCTTACGGTGTCGTCGTCTCCGGCACGTCGTTCGGCGAGCTTCTTGCGCAGCGTCGCCCGATGCAACCCTAAGAGATCGGCTGCGGCGGCTCGATTGCCGAGCGTTCGCCGTAAGACGACATCGAACAACGGCGGCTCCGTCTAGTCGAGCATCCGATCGTACAACCCGCGCACATCAGGAGAGTGGTTGGCGGCCGCTTCGGCCCAAGTAGGCACCCGGCGGAGGCAAATGCGCCGGCTCGATCACGCCGCTCCGCGCGCAGATCGCCGCTTGCTCGACCGCGTTTCGCAATTCGCGCACGTTGCCGGGCCAACTCCGACGTCGCAACTCGCGCAACGTTGCATCGGAAAATCCACGCGCCGATGTGGAAGCTTCGCTCATATCGAGAAACCTTTCGGCCAACAACACGACATCTTCTCGTCGTTCGCGAAGTGGCGGCAAGCGGATCTCGAAGCCCGCTAGGCGATAGAGCAAGTCGTTGCGCAAGTTCCCCTCGCGAACGCAATCCGCCGGATCGCGATTCACGGCCGCTACGACTCGAAACCGACAGGGTCGCGCACGGGTCTCGCCGACGCGCGTCATCTCACGCTGTTGCAAGACACGGAGCAGCTTCACTTGCGCCGGATGAGGAATATCGGCCGCTTCGTCTAAGAACACGGTTCCCCCTTCGGCCGCTTCCAACAAGCCGGCCCGATCCGCATCGGCTCCGGTAAACGCGCCGCGCGCATGCCCGAACAACTCGCTTTCGACCAGCGACGGGTTCAACGCCCCGAGATGGATCGGCACGAACGGCCCCGCCGAATAGCGAGAATGTCGATGTAAGGCTCGCGCCGCGAGTTCTTTTCCGGTGCCGCTCTCGCCGACGAGCAACACCGCGGCATCCGTCGGCGCGGCGAGCGCAATGCGCTTGAACACTTCCTGCATCGCCGGCCCGCGCCCGACCAATTCCTCCGGATCGAGCACGGGCTTATCGCGCGTGGGAATCGGAGGAAACTTACGGGTCACGACTTCGGCGGCGCGCCGCACGACCGCGACGACATGCTCGAGATCGAACGGCTTCGTTAGATAATCGAAGGCCCCTCGCTCGACGGCGCGCACGGCCGTATCGAGGTCGCCGTAGGCCGTGACGATGATCACGGGGAAGTCGTGATTCGTCGCGCGCAAGCGCTCGAGGGCCGTTAAGCCGTCGATGCCGGGAAGGCGAACGTCGAACAGCGCCAAGTCGGGCCGACGGCGCTCGACGGCAGCCAACGCTTCCTCGGCTCCCGCGGCTACGGTCACCTCATGCCCTTCCTCGGTGAGCAGGCGGCGCAGCCCCCAGCAGATGCTCTCTTCATCATCGACGATCAGTACATGGCTCATGTTACGGCGCTTTCATTACGGCTGACTGCGGAGGCGGGCAACGCGTGCAACGGCACGCCGAGACTCGATGATTCGGACTTGGCAAGATTCGGCAGTACGACTTCGAAACAAGTGTAGGGTCTACGCGCGAACGCGACTTCGCCCCCATGCAGGCGCGCGATCTCGCGAGTCGCCGCGAGTCCGAGCCCGATGCCGTCGGGCTTGCCGGTAACGAACGGCTCGAAGAGCTTCGCGGCGACTTCCGGCGGCGGTCCCGGACCACCGTCGGCCACGATGATTCGCAAATCCCGTTCCCCCGCAGCGACTTCCACCGAAGCCCAACCCCGATCTCCGGCGGCATCGACCGCATTCAACAAAAGATTCACGAGCAACTGACGAAGCTGTTCTCGGTCGGCGGCTTCGTGCACCATCGGCACGGCTGGCAAGATCGTGCGCAGCTCGATATCGCGATGTTTGAACGTCGGCGCGACGAGCGATACGGCATCGGCGACCACTTCGCGCAGATCGAGCCTCTGCAAACGGAGCGGTTGCGGCTTGCCGAGCGTGAGCAGACGTTGCACGTATTGCTCGGCGAAATCGAGCTGCCGGAGCGCCACAGCCAAACTCTCCGAATCATCGGCATCGCAGCGGCGACGATGCAACTGCACGGCGAGCTTCGCCCCCGCGGCGGCGTTGCGAAGATGATGGCACAAGCCGCCGCTTAGCCGACCGAGCAGCGCCGAGCGGGCCGAGCGTTGCACGGCCAAATCGCGTTCCGCCAATTGCACGGCCAGCGTATCGGCCGCGGCCACCAAATCGCGCACTTCGTCGTCTCGCGTAGGAAGCGACAAACGGGCGTAGTCGCCGGCGGCGAGTTTGCGAAACTGCTCGCGAACGGCGGCGATCGGCTTGCCGATGCGCGCGGCCAGGAGATAGGAAAGCGCGAACGCCGCAACCAACGCCAACGCACCGACCATCAACGGCGGACCGATCGCTTCGCGCAACATTTGCCGCCGTTGCTCTTGCGGATAAAGAATATGCAACGTGCGGCCGGCATCTTCGGCGCGGCGCGCAACACGCTCGATGCGCCAATGCAGATACTCGATTCCGTCGAGCGTTAAGTTCGTCGGAGCATTCGAGACCGACGACGAACCCTCGACGTTCGCGACCGAGGAGACCGCATCGGACCACGCGCGCGGGACCGTCTCGAAGCTGCTGGCGCGGATGTCGCCGTGCTCGTTCGCGTAGACGAACTCGGCACCCGAGAGGCCGTGAGTTTGACGCAAGACGGCATCGGTCAGCGGAAAGCCGGCCGTGAGCAATACATCGGCCGCGCTGCGGACATGCGCCTCGATGCGGGCCTCGGCAACCGTAGCGGCGCGCCACGCCCCCGCCGCGCTCACCGCCACGACGGCCACGGCCGTGAGTCCGGCAAACGGATAGAGAATCTGGCTGCGTAACGAACGGCGCATCGATCCCCTTTTCTTCCGCATGTCGGAAGCGAAGCGCCGGCCGGCACGCTACCTTTCCGTTTTAAGCCGACTCGTTCCGAATTCGGCGTCGCCAATAATTCCAAACGTCCGCGATCGTTCGCTCGATCGGTATTTCCGGATGCCAGCCGGTCGCAGCTTGCAGCCGACTCAGATCGGCCACCGGATCGCTCCGTCGCTCCGTGCTACGAGCGCGGACGGGTCGCGAATCGCCGGCCGCTTGCCGCAGTAAGCCCAATAGTTCGCCGGTCGTTCGAGGAACGCCCGAGCCTACATTGTAGACCGTGCCCGAGGCACCGTGAAGCGCGAGCAAGCGAAGAGCGCGCACGGAATCGCGAACATCGGTGAGATCGATCGTGACGTTGAGGCCGCCGACGGTCATTTCCGGGTCGCGACGGGCTAACGCCGTGGCCCATTCGGCGAGCATTAAGCGTTGATCTTGCCGTTCGCCGGCTTGAGAAAACGAGCGAACCGTCACGATATCCAAACCCGCCTGGCGAACGGCGTCGTCGCAAAGCCGTTCGGCGGCGAGCTTCGTTCGCCCATAGGCCGTGCGAGGTTCGCACGGCGCGTTCTCGTCGACGATCGGTTCATCCGGCTGGACGGTACGATAAACATGGCTGGAACTGGTAAAGATCACGCGCGGCCGACGACGGAGCGCTGCGCTCAGCCCTAGGATGCGGCGAACCCCTTCGACATTGATGTTCCAAGCCTTCGGAGTCGGCTCGCCTGCCGCTTCGCATTCGGCGGGAATGCTGATTCCCGCCAGATGGTAAATGACATCGGGTGCGAAGGTGTCGATCGCATCGATGAAGGCCGGCTCCATATCGGCGGCCAAGTCATAGGCGACGAGGGGGACGGGAAGGCGAAAGTCTTCCGGCCAGTCGCCGTTTTGCGATGTGCCGAGCACTTCGTCGCCCGACGCCAGCAGATGCTGCGTCAAGTGACCGCCGACGAAGCCCGTGATGCCCGTGATGAGCGCTTTCATAAGCGACGTACTAAGCCTTCGCGCTGCGACCCGCGTCGATCGGTTGCATCTGGGAGAGTTGGATCTCGCGGCGGACGCGCTCCAGATCGGCGTCGACCATCATCGCCACCAGTTGCGGGAAACGAACACGAGGCTCCCAGCCGAGTTCGGCGCGGGCCTTGGCCGGATTCCCGCACAGCTCGCTCACCTCGGCCGGACGGAGAAACGCCGGATCGATCTCGACATGCTTCGCCGGATCGAGCCCGACGTGCGCGAACGCGATCTCGACCAGATCGCGTACGGAGTGCATCTCGCCCATCGACACCACGTAGTCGTCCGGTTCGTCTTGTTGCAGCATCAGCCACATCGCACGAACGTAATCGCCGGCGAAGCCCCAATCGCGACGGGCATCCAAGTTGCCGAGCTTCAGCTTGTCTTGCACGCCGAACTTGATGCGCGCCACGGCATCGGTCACCTTGCGCGTGACGAACTCTTTGCCGCGCCACGGCGATTCGTGATTGAACAAGATGCCCGAGCACGCGAACATCTCGTAGCTCTCGCGGTAGTTCACCGTGATCCAATGGCCGTAGACCTTGGCGACCCCGTAAGGGCTGCGCGGCCAAAACGGCGTCCGCTCGGATTGCGGCGTTTCTTGGACTTTGCCGAACATCTCGCTGCTGCTGGCCTGATAGAAGCGGATCGACTTGTCGACGTACTTGATCGCTTCGAGCACGCGCGTGACGCCGAGCGCCGTGACGTCGCCGGTCAGCAGCGGCTGGCCCCAACTCGTCGGCACGAAGCTTTGCGCGGCGAGGTTATAGACTTCGCGCGGGCCGACGTCGCGCAAGATGTTCACCAGCGAAAGCTGATCGGTCAGATCGGCTTGGTGGAGGTGGATTCGATCGCGCAAATGCGCGATGCGTTCGAACGTGTCGGTGCTCGAGCGGCGCACGATGCCATGCACCTCGTATCCCTCGCCGAGCAACAACTCGGAAAGATACGCGCCGTCTTGTCCGGTAATGCCCGTGATGAGCGCCGCTTTTTTCATAGAAGTCGTTTCGTCGAATGAAAGGCTCGCTGCGTCTTCCGGAGGAAGACTTGACGATCGGCTACTCCTCTAGTTACTCCTCGGCCGAATCATCTTCTCCGTCGTCCGACGCCTCTTCCGGCGCATCGACCGGCGGCGGCAGCGCTGCCGGAGCGGAAGGCTTCGCCGGCAAGTCGTCGGTCGCCGAGATTTCTTCAGGGGGCACTCGAACCACGGCCGCCAAGGTGTCTCCTTCGTCGAGCGACATGATCCGCACACCTTGCGTGTTACGCCCGATCTCGCTGACGCTCTTCGCCGTGATCCGCTGGATCTTGCCGCCGGCCGTGATCATCAATAGTTCGTCGGTCTCATAAACGCCGACGATCCCGACGACCGGGCCGTTGCGCGGGGTCGTCTTAATGTCTCGCACTCCCTTACCGCCCCGATGTTGCGTTCGATAGCGCTGGGCCGAGCTCTCGTCGTCTTCGCCTGCGTCGTCGGCGACGGGAGGTTCCGGCAAGTCGGCTTCGGCGACGTCACCCTCGACCGGCTCTTCGCTTTCGACGCGCGTGCCGGTGAGCGGATCGTTGGCACCGAACGGCGTCCGCTTGCCGTAGCCGTTGGCGCAAGCGGTCAGCAACGTCGCCTCGGGATCGGCCACGACCATGCCGATGACGGTTTGCCCCTTCGACAACTTGATCCCCTTCACGCCGCTGGTATTGCGCCCCATCGAGCGCGCATCGGCCTGGTCGAAGCGAATCGCCATCCCGCCGGACGTCGACAGCAAGATCTCGTCGCCGGTCTTCGTCACGGCCACATCGACGAGCTCGTCTTCTTCCTTGAGCTTGATCGCGATCAGGCCGGTCTTCAACGGCCGGCCGTATTGACTGAGCGGCGTTTTCTTCACGAGCCCCTTGCGAGTCGCCATGATGAGGAAATGCTCGGCGGCCGAGAAATCGCGAATCGCCGTGCAATAGGCGACCTTCTCCCCCTCCGACAAACTCAACACATTGACGATCGCCCGACCTTTACTCTCTCGGGCCAGTTGCGGCAGGTCGTATACCTTGCGCCAGTAAACCTTGCCGATGTTCGTGAAGAAGAGCAAGTAGTCGTGCGTGCTGGCGACGAAGAGGTTGCGAATCGGATCTTCGTCGTCGTTCTTCGCGCCGGTGATTCCCTTGCCGCCGCGGCGCTGCGCGCGATAGGTCGTCGTCGGCGTGCGCTTGATGTAGCCTTGGTGGCTGATCGTGACGACCATGTTCTCTTCTTCGATCAAATCTTCGAGATCGACCCCGCCCATCTCTTCCCGGCTGATCTCGGTGCGGCGCGCGTCGCCGTACTTCTTCGACATTTCTTCGAGGTCGGCCCGAATGATGTCGTAGATGTTGGCGTCGTCCCCCAAGATGCGCAGGTATTCGGCGATCTCGTTGAGCAAGTTGCGGTATTCCTCGCCGAGCTTCTCTTGTTCGAGGTTGACCAACTGGCCGAGGGTCATGCGGAGGATCGCATCCGACTGCACGGCGGTCAGCCGATACGATTGCGCCGAACCGCCGCGCTCGTTCGTGAAGTCGGCATACCCGACGTCTCCCAACGCGCGCTGCATGAGCGGGGCCGGACACTCGATCGTCATCAAACGGGTCTTGGCTTCGGCTTGCGTCGACGATGTCCGAATCACACGGATCACTTCGTCGATGTTGGCGTGCGCGAGCAGCAAGCCTTCGACCGTGTGCTTCCGTTGCCGCGCGCGGTTGAGCAAGAACTGCGTGCGCCGGCGCAACACAATCACCCGATGCCGCACGTACTCGAACAGCATTTCCTTCAAGTTCAACGTGCGCGGCTTGCCGTCGACGAGCGCCAAGAAGATCAACGAGAACGTGTCTTGCAGCGGCGAAAACTGATAGAGCTGATTGAGAACCACGTCCGGGTCGGCATCGCGCTTGATTTCGATCACGAGCCGCACCGGCTCCTTAAGATCGCTTTCGTCGCGGATGCCCGAGATCCCCTTAATGCGGTCGTCGTTCACGAGGTCGGCGATCGCCTTCACGACCCGATCGCGCGTCTGCTGAAAAGGAATCTCGGAAACGATGATCCGCTGCCGATTCTTCCCCATCTCTTCGACGCGGGCCCGAGCGCGCACCGTGACCGTGCCGCGGCCCGAGTGGTAGCCGCGACGAATACCGCTTCTGCCGCAGATGATGCCGCCGGTCGGGAAGTCCGGACCCGGAACGATGTCGAGCAGTTCGTCGATCGAGACTTCCGGATCGTCGATCAAGCGAATCGCCGCAGTGCAGACTTCGCGTAGATTATGCGGCGGGACGCTCGTCGCCATGCCGACCGCAATGCCGTTCGCGCCGTTGACCAACAGGTTCGGGAACTTGCTCGGCAGCACCGTCGGCTCAAGCCGACGTTCGTCGTAGGTCGGCGTGAAGTCGACCGTGTCGAGCTTGATGTCTTCCATCAAGAGCGCGGCGATGGGCGACATGCGCGCTTCGGTATACCGCATCGCCGCGGCAGGCAAACCGGCGATCGAGCCGAAGTTGCCTTGCTTGTCGATCAGCAAATGGCGCATGTTCCACTCTTGGGCCATGCGGACCAAGGTCGGATAGATCACGCTTTCGCCGTGCGGGTGGTAGTTGCCGCTCGTGTCGCAGGAGATCTTCGCGCATTTGACGCGTGCAGCGCCCGGCGTAAGGCTCAAGTCGTTCATCGCCACGAGAATGCGGCGCTGCGAGGGCTTCAGACCGTCGCGGACGTCGGGCAGCGCACGACTGACGATCACGCTCATCGCGTACGTCAGATAGCTTTCCTTCAATTCATCTTCGATCGCTAGGTCGACGATCGATCCGTTGCCTGCCCCCTGCATAGGGCCACCGGCATCCGAGTCGTCGGCGGGAAGGTTTTCGTCCGTGTCGTCGCCGTTGGAAGAGTC
Source organism: Planctomycetia bacterium (assembly GCA_021413845.1). NCBI lineage: Bacteria > Pseudomonadati > Planctomycetota > Planctomycetia > Planctomycetia bacterium. The sequence continues at coordinate 25,067 of JAIOPP010000042.1, forward strand.
GTCGTCGGCCAAATCTACAATCCTTTATGGAGTCGAGATACCGCGTCGCTACGGCAGCTCGAAGAGGTCGCTCGTCGCGCCGCTCGCGCTCGTGCCGCGGTCGATTTTTCCGCTCTGCTTACGGCTGCTTTTCGCACGGCCTAAGCCGCGCGAAAACTCACCGATTTACCCAGAGCGGGCGAGGAATTCCGAAACCATAAATATACTGGTTTTCAGGCCGTTTCACAATTACCGAACGACGAGGGAAGCAGCCTGAAAACAGGCTCGAAAACATTCGCCGGAGAGGCCGATTTGGCCTTGCAAAATAAGGCGCCGCGCCGCGTCCGATCAGCCGGTGGGCATTAGCCCCCGGTTCGAGAGCGGATTCGGTTTCACGGGGAACGTTGGGGACCGGACGCTAACGCGTACCGGCTAATGTTCGACAACGAGGACGACCCGAAAACCGTTGCCTTGGTCGCGGCGTGAAGCACGTGTGAAGTCGCGATTCGCGCTCCGCGCCATCGCGGACGGAAAGCGGTAGTCGCCCCCTCGCACGACCCGACCGGTTCCCATGTCGGGCCCTGGAGGATCGAGCATGGGCGAGCTTTGATAGTAGTCGGCACCGTAACGATCGGCGCACCATTCCCAGACGTTGCCGTGCACGTCGTAGAGTCCGAATCCGTTAGGCGCATAACTGCCGACGGGACGTGTGCGCGGCGCGGCGGCTCCGTCGGGAGCAAGAATGCAGGCCTGCGACGGCGTGAGTTCCTCGCCGAAACAATACCGCGTCGCGGTGCCGGCGCGAGCCGCGTATTCCCATTCGGCCTCGGTCGGGAGTCGATAGCTTCGCCGAGCTTGGCGCTCGGCAGGCAGTTCCGACAGTCGTCGGCAAAAATCCGTCGCTTCGTCCCAACTCGCCATCTCGACCGGATACCGACTCGTATCGAGTGCCGCAACTTCGCCACGGCCTCCTCCCGTCGCGCAGAACCAGCTCGGGTTCTCGTTCATCACGGCGCGATACTCGGCCTGCGTCGTTTCGAACTGCGCAACGTAAAACGCTTGGGAGATGCGCACGCGATGCGACGGACGCTCATCACTGGCCTCACTGCCATCGCCGCCGCCGGCTTCGGCAGGCGAGCCCATCAAGAACTCGCCTGCCACGACGTAAACGAAGCGCATGCCGATCGAGTTGGTCGAGGCCGGCGGCGGTTCGGCGTTCACGAATCCTGCGAGAGACAAGAGCGCGAGCAGCACGCAACAGCAACGGCATCCGCAGCGACAAGACCTTTTGAAAGACGACCGCATGGTCATCTCTATAGGGGCTTGATGCGAATATTCTTCCAGCGGCATTTCGCTCCCACCGGCCAGCTTTTCCCGCCGTGGACTTGCACCGCGATGCTCCCTTCGTCGCCGATCGTGTCGATGACCTTCGCCTTATCGTAGCCCGGGCCTTCGTAGGTCTTGCCGTCCCATTCGATGATCTTCACGCCGTTGAGCCAGGTCGTCACCTTGGCGGGGCTGCCTTCGACACGGACTCGGGCCGAGTTCCAGTCGTTGATCTTCCAGGCCTTCGTCCACTCGTCGCCCGTGCAGGTGTAGTCGACCTTCACCGGAGTCGCGACAGGCTTCGTCGTGATCGAGGTCAGGTTCTTCGCAGCGTCGACGACGCCGTTGATGTTGAACGCGCGGGTATTGAAGCCGCCGGTCCCTTCACCATACACGTGGCCCACATCGCCGGCGTCGTGGTAGTCGACCATCATTTGCAGGCACTTACCGGTTTCGTTCGACCGCAGAAACAAGCCGCTGCAAATGCCCCAGTCGGGTTTGAGGTCGATCTCGAGCTCGAAGTCCTTAAACTTTCGATCGGTGAGCAAGATGCCGCCGTTGCCGCTCCCGGGAGGATCTTGTTGCCCGGTGATCGCCCCTCCTTCGACGGTCCATTGCCCGCCGGTGCCGTGGCCGATCTTATCGGCGTTCTTATGCCAGCCGGCGAGAGTTTTACCGTCGAACAGTTCGATCCAGCCCTCTGCGGCAACGCAACGATTCGCGCCGGCGGCGCCGATGATGCTTGCGAGCATCGCCCCGAGGAGAACCGAAGTCGAAACTCGACGCCTGTGGTAAAGCGGCAACATCATGGCGCAAACTCCTCACGACACTGGAAAAACTCAGAGCAAAAGCGATACGTTCGTTTCCGCCGGCAGTATGCGCCGACGGATTACCGTCGTCAATCAAATGTCTTTCGGCGAAATTTGACCCGAGCCCGACCGCGACGTAGATATCCATTGTGCCTTTAACGGCCGCGGGTTCGACACTCACTTCTCTCTCGTATCGTTTCTCATCTCACCCCACGGACTTCCAACAGTCCAAACGTTCGCTTCGTCTTTGAAAGCATCTGCCATGAGCACCCACCTACTGGAAAGCTACGGAATGCAAATCCTCGAAGGCGGACTCTCCGCCGACGACCAGTTGCGATGGCAGGTGCGGGAACTATTGTCGGGCCTTTATCCGGCCGGCCCTTTCGAGCGCCGCACCGAGCAGCGCTACCCGTTTCCGAAGTTGATTCGGTTGCGGCCCGTCGGTACCGACGGCACCACGACGATCGGCCCGCTGCTGACCGTATCGGGCAAGCAAATCTCGGAGGCAGGGCTCAGCTTTTTCCATCCCGAGCCCCTGCCCTATCGGCTCGTCGTGGCCTCGCTCGAGAAACCGAACCGCGGCCGTTGCGAGTTGCTGCTCGATGTCGATTGGTGCCGCTTCACGCAAGCCGGTTGGTACGAAATCGGGGGCAAATTCGTGCGCACCGGAGTCGACGAACTTCCGCAGGCACGCACCGCGAGCTAAGCGGCGTGCTCTTCGTTCGGCAATTGTAGCGTGGCGTCGAAGCGCCGGCGTAGATCATCCGAGCGCTCTTTCGTCCACCAGGCGAAAAACTCCTGAGTCGCTCCGGTTACCGAATTCCGTTCGCCGGCGATGAGTTCTTCGAGCAGCTGGGCGAGCGACGGGTCGTCCCACTCGCTCTTCCACGCTTCGTAATGCGCGAGTGCCGAGGCGTGGTCGTTCACCGTGCCGAGCAGCGCTTGCACCTTCTCGATGTCGGCATAGAGATCCTTGCGCAATTCCGGCCCGAACGCGGCCGAGAAGTATTCCATCGCATAGCGAAGTTGCTTCCCTTCGATGCGAAAGTGATGCAACAGGGTCGTGTCCGACATATCGGCCGCACCGGCCGCGAAAAACACATCGACCGCACGCGACAGTCCATGTCGAGCCCAGGCCGAAAAGGTCGTCTCCTGCGAATGCTTCGGGGCACGCACTTTTTCGATCAGCGTGTGCAAATCTTCGTGGAACCCGCGCTTCTTCAACTTGCGATGCAACCGCACGATCGGCTTTTGCGCTGCGACCCGCAATTCGGCGATCCGCTCCGTCAGCGGTTTCAGGCGTTCGGCATCGGGATGCGCAACGAGCCTGCCGAGCAGCACATCGAAGTCGCGGGCTTCGCCGGCTCGACGTCGCAGCTTATGGAGCTTGGCTTCGATCTTCGTCGCTTTGCGGCGCGGCAAGAGCTCGGCATAGCCTTGCATCGCAGCCATCGCCCGTCGCACGGCGACGCGCAACTGATGAACCGGCCGAGTCGCCCCTTCTTTCGCTTTCGCCGCAGCGGCCGACCACTTCCACACCGGCTCCAGTCGGCGCTCGAGCGTCGCCTGAGCGGCCTGCGAGGCCGGCATTTCCGGGCGCAGATCGCTCATCCACTTACCGCTTTTCTCGCTGCTCTTCGTCATGGTCGTCATCGGAGAATAGATCGCTTCGAAAACCGTGGCTCGTTGAAGGTCGCTGCCGCTACTCTGCGCCGGTCGCTTTCGGAGCTTCGGCCGGCTTGTCGTCTTTCTTCTTTTCCGTCTCTTCAGCAGGTTCTTTCTTCTTCGGCTCGGCCGGGCCGATCTGCTCGGCCAAGAGATCCCACAAGGCGTCGCCATGCGCGTGGAGCGAGACGACCTTGCCCGTCCGGTCGATTAAGATCGCACGGGGAATGCTCATGATGCCGTATTGCAGCGCGAGCGGTTGGTCCCAGCCTCCCGACTTGGCGGCGGCGTCTTTCGTCGTGTCGTCGAACAGCGTGATCCAGGGCAACTCTTCGCGCTTAAGAAAGTCGACCAACCGCGAACGATTGTCGTCGAGACTGATGCCGACCACTTCGAAGCCCCGCCCGTGATATTTGGCGTAGCAATCCTTCAGCGTCGGCAGCTCCGCCATGCAAGGGCCGCACCAAGTCGCCCAGAAGTCGACCAGCACGACCTTCCCCTTCAACTCCTTCAAGTCAAACGGCTTCCCTTCCACCGTCTTCGCCGCAACGTCCATCGCTTGACCGGGGAGCGACAACAAGCGCGCCGCGCCGGCGAGTCGCTTCGAGTTCTCGACCACGGCGGGTTCGTCGCTCGTGGCAAATGCGGCCGCGAATTCGATATAGGCTTCGGCCGCCTGCTTCGTCAGCCCGACCGATTCGGCCAAGAGCGCCGTTTGAAACGCCAAGCTCAAGTTGCGCGAATCGAGCTTCGCGGTGCGCACATGTTGCCGCACTTCGGCCACGAGCTTTTCGACCACGGGGAGATTTCCCCGATCGATCTCTTGCAGCCGAGTCGCAAGCTCGTAGATCTTCGCCAGCGGCGGGACGAACGGACGCTTATCGGCCAGCAGATCGTTGTGGTACTTCTTCATTCGCTCGGTCGCCCCGGCGGCTTCGACGCGTCGCAGCATGCGCAAGGCGGCGAGCTTCTCGCCGATCGCGCGCGTCTGCTCTTCTTCGGTTCCGGCGGTCCCGATCTTGTCGACCGCCGCGGCGACCGCTTCGTAAACGCGATTCAGATGCGCGACGACGGCCGGCAAGTCGCGTCCCGGCGGCTGCAGCTTCTTCGTCTTGTCGATAAACTCGAGCAACTCGGCAGGGGTGCCGCTGGGGATTACGATCGGCTCGGCCTTAGCGACCGCTGCCGCCGGTGGTTTCGCAGCCGCTCCGTCTTGCGCGGCGGCATCGGCGGCCGTGCCGCAAGCCAGGCCGACGCAAACGATCGTCCACGTCGGCTTCCATCGTTCGAAGAGTCGCATGCGAACCGCTCCCGCCGAGAATTAGGTAATCACTGAGCGTATCGCGCCGGCGCGGTGAAAACAAACCTCGAAAGGAGGGCTAAGCGATCGTCCGTCCCCCGTCGACCGGGAGACAAACGCCGGTTATGAACTCGTTTTCCACCAGCGCAAGCACCGCCGCGGCGACATGCTGCGGGCTCCCTTCGTGTTTCACCAACGTTCCTGCAATTGCTTGCCGGCGTTCGTCTTCCGTCAACTCCGGCGGCAGCATCACAGGGCCGGGCAAGACTGCATTCACACGCACTTTCGGATTTCGTGCCGCGAGCTCGACGGCGAACATCCGGGTCGTGGTCGGAATGGCCCCCTTCGAGGGAAAATAGGCGGCATAGTCCCGATACGGCCGCTCGGTCGCCCAATCGCCGACGTTCACGATGACGCCCCCTTCGGGCTGCGCGACCATCTGCAAGCCGACGCTGCGGCAACAGAGAAACGTGCTGAGCGTGTTGGCCTCGAAGTGCTCGCGCACATCGGCGGCCCGGACCTCTTCCAACGGTTTCGATTTCCAAATCGCGGCGCAGTTCACCAACACATCGATCCGCCCGAACCGCGCAACGACTTCCCCGACGATCCGCTCGACGACGACTTCCTCGGACAAGTCCCCCACGACGACCATCGCCTGAGCACCATCGGCCTCGAGCTCGGCAACCGTCGCCCGAGCCTCGTCGACGGACAGATGCGCATGCACGACCACGGCATACCCACGCGCAGCGAGCGCCCGCACGACGAAGTTCCCGACCCGCTTGGCACCGCTGCCGGTGACGAGGGCGACTTTCGTGTTGTCATGCCTCGCAGCATCGGAGCGATGAGTCTTCGACAAGGAGCTCATTACAAGGGGAACTCCTGTGTCGATCCTAAAAATTGCACGTCATTATCCTCGATAAAGATCGCCTTCAACTCCGAATTCATCCGGCCGACGACCTCCGTCGTGTCGATGAATCGCAGTCGCTTCCAACTCCATTTCCTATCGGGCAGCGCTTGCACCGTGACACACAGATCCAAGCCACCGGCTTCCATCTCGACACCATAGACGCAAAGAAGGAAGCGAAGAGACTCGACTCGTATTCCGACAGCCCATCCCCAATCCTCGGAACCGAGGAAGTCGATCGTCCAACCTCGTTCGGAAAGTTTCCTTTGCAAGTAAAGGCAAAGCGACTTGCCGTACATGCCTTCGTTGACGATATCCTCATCTTCACCGGGTAAGATCGTGAACTTATCGGAACGGATGTGAAAGAACGGACTGGTGCTCATACTTCCGTCGGTAAAGATTCGTTTTGCAGGAACCTAAATGTGCGTTCGTCGAAATGAGCGAGCGTCGCCGACGACCACCATCGCCGCAACACCATCGGCCTGAAGTTCCGCAGCCGTCGCACGAGCCTCGTCGTGGCACCGCTATCGGTGACGAGGGCGACTTTGGAGCGAGCGGCGGACGGTTCTAGTGGATGTGGCATGAGATACTTGAATCGACTTTCATCACGACGATTCTGTTTATTTATCCATATTCAAAGAGGGCGTAACCATCTCATTTGAAGTGCGATCCTTCTGAGATATAGCTGGATTTTCTCCTCGCAACTTCTTTTCATAGCCGAGCATGGTGCCGACGTAGCCATGGATCGTCTTTGTATGGTTGTTACCTAATGTGAAACCTCCATCGATATAGAAAATCTCTCCCTTGTCGGCCTTTAGCTGTTCTTCCGTGAAGCCTCTACCCATCGGGAAACCATTCTGTATCGAAGTGCCGTCTTCGTAGCTCGCTGTTTGCTTATGCCATTCATGGAAGGGCTGCAAGGACTTCACTCGCAAGGTACCATCGGCTTGAATTGCATAGGTAAATCTACCGTCCTTTACGTGAATACGTTGACCACGTGCCGGATCGAGAATGATTTTGATATCACCGGTAAAACCATTCGGTATGACCAAATGAACCGGTGTTTCATCAAGAAAGCAACCGCGCAAGCAAACCCAAAATAGAGCCACGACGATCAGCAACTGAGCGTACTTGCGAAACATCGAAGAACTCATGAGCAAGAAACGCGAGACCTCATGGCCACATCAAGCAACGTGCGTTTGTTGAAGCCATTAGAACATGGAGTCGTCCTGCTTGGCGAGCACCTTCGGCGTCACCCCTTTGAGCTCAGCGGCACCACTCCGTCCCAATGCGGCGGCGGGGTTCTGCCGTGTTGGGCGATAAAGACCGTGAGGAAGTCTTTCACTCGGTCTCTCGCCGGTACGGCGTGGAGCATTTCCAGCGCTTCGCTCCAGTTGCCGGCGATGAAGTGGTCGAGTCCTTGCTCGTAGTTCGCGATGTGTTCATCCGTCAGCGGCGAGGTCGGGCCCATCGGGGGCAGGAGCTCGCTCACTTCGACGAACCCGTCGGTTCCATAGGGGCGCACCCGCGCGACGCGTCGGCAGCGCGCGATCGTCGGCGAGACGCTGCTGCGGACCATCACGGCCGTCGCTTCGTCGAGCAGGATCGGCGCGTGCAGGAGCTTCGTCATCCCTTCCAAGCGCGAAGCGAGGTTCACGACCGGCCCGAAGACCGTGACCTTCACTTGATCGACGGTGCCGATGCGCCCGGCGACGGCGCGGCCCGAGGCGAGCCCGACCCCCATGCGGAAATCGGCCAAGGGATGGCCGGGCTGCGTCGAGGCCGTTTCCAGTTCGCGGCGCACCGCGAGCGCCGCGTTGCACGCGCGCACGACGGCATCGTGCTGCGGCAAGGGCCAGCCCCAGAAACCCATCGCGGCATCGCCGTGAAAGTCGCCGAGCACGCCCCCCTGCTCCAAAATCTGATGCGTCATTACGCCGAGAGCCCGACTCACGCGCTCGAGCAACCCGAGCAGATCGTCGGCGTTGCGCTGCATGGCGAGCGTGAAGCCGCGGAGATCGCAGAACATCACGCAGACATCGGCCTCGCGCGGCGCGAGCACGAGATCGGGATCGGCCGTTTGCATCGCGCCGAGCACGGCCGGCGCAAAGAAGTTGCTCAGCGCCGCTTGGCGACGTCGCAAGTGCTCGCTCTGTCGGAGCGCCGCTAAGACCGAGGCGACGAGCTCGCTGAACTTCACGTCTTCGCGCAAATCGGAAGGATCGCTCGGCGTGACGCTCAAGCCGGCCGGCCCGTGGTAGCGACCGGCGACATACAGGCTCCAGCCGCGACAAGCCTCGCCGACGATCGGCGTGCAGAAAGCCCAATCGGCTTCTTCGGTCATCGTAAACGAGCCGCTCGTGCCGGAGGTGCCGGTGTTCCACACATGCAACACGCTTTGCTTCCGCCGGATCGCTTCGAGAATCAAACGCTGGCTCGGTTGGAAATCGCCGGCCGTGTGGTGGCGACGGTCCCAGTGCAACACGCGCACTTGCTCGCGCCCCGTCGGGTGCGACTTCGTATCTTCGGGATCGGCGACTTCCGCTTCGACCGCGGTGATGGCGACGACGTTGGCCCGCGCGATGCCGGAGAGGAGCAGATTGACGAGGCGCACGAACAGCTCTTCGTCGTTGCCGGCCCCGGAGATCACTTCCGGGAGGCGACTCAAAACTTCGAGCCGCTGGTCGGCGTTGCGGTAGCGAACCCGTTCGAGATATTGAGGACTGAACGTTTTCTCTTCGAGCGGCTGCGGACCTTCACGGCCGACGCGAATGCGGTCGTCGGCGAAAGTGAACGTCGTTTCGCCGATGACGAAATGCTCGCCGGGCCGAAGCTCGAACTCCGCCGGATCGTTTCCGCCGACGAAGACGGGATTGCGGGCGGTCGGCAAACGCCGGACGAAAAGCTTTCCCTTGCGCAGCACGAGCTCGCAATGACGGCGCGAGATCCGTTCGTCCCAAGTGACCGACCAAGCGCCGCAATCGCGGCCGAGCGTCACCGCTTCGTCGGGCACGAGCGTGCGACGCCAGCGGTGATGCGGTCGTGAGCCTTGGGCGATTAGGTCGGCCATCGGGAAGCAGCGCTTTCGGCAAACGACGAGACTTTTCTAGAGGCCATCGGGTCCACGTGTTTTTTCATTCGGCTTATGAATCAACGTCGCCGCGGCCGGACGGGTCGCCGCGGTAATGCCGACGACGCCGGAATCGGAATTCGAAGAAGGTTGCGTCGTCGAACTCAGGCTCGCGCCGGCGAGGCCCGTATAGCGGCGCAAGAACTTCGTGAACTCGTTCTGCGGAGCTTCGTTGAGCACGATCATGACGAAGCCCCACAGCGCAGTGACCACGGCAATGACGACGCCGAGCGCCGTCAGACCGTAGCGCATGAGCTTCCGACCGAGCTCTTGAGCCGGGCGAAGCGCCTCAGCATAAGGTTCTTGCACGATCACGACCCAACCGGTCGCTCCCGCCTCCGGCGGACGCCCGGCGACGACGACCGGTTGAAACGCCGCGAGCCAACGATTGTTCGCGCCGTGGTCGAGCGGATCGTGGTAGTTGTTATCGTTCTCCAGAGCGGTCGCGGCTTTCGCGCTTGCGGGATCGGAGGAGGTCGCCAGGCGCGTCAGCTTCTGCAAGCGCTCGACTCCGGCGGCGTCGAAGTAGGCGGGCTCGGCATTCGGTTCGCCGATGTGCGAGGCGAGATGAGGATGTTCGAGGATCGCGCCGGCGCGATTGTCGGAATCTTTCTTGCTGTCGACGAGGACCGCGACTTGGCTGCGCTGCGAAGCGCCATCGGCGCGGAGCTCCGCGAACTTCCCGATCGCCACGGTTACGGAAAGCACGCCGATCACTTTGCGCGCCGCAAGCTCCGGCTCCGTGCTCCAGATCGGAACCGAGAACGCGACTTTGCGTTCTTGCGTCGACTGGCTGACGAAGACGTTCGAGAGATGCGCGACGCGGATCGGCTCGATGTTCGGAGTCCCTTCCGGAAGCCCGCCGCGACCGTTGAAGTAATCGCGAAACGCGTAGTTCTTGCCGACCGTCTTCGCGTCGTATGGAACGCGGGCCACTTGATTGCCGCGGCCGTCGAGCATCGCCCAGCTCGCGGCCTCGATCTCCGGATACTCGCGGTCGAGTCGCTCGACCCAAGCTTGCAGCAGCTTGCCGTCGGCGGGAGTGATTTTCGGTACGGCTGCCACGCGCGTAAAAATCTCGCGCAAGTCCCGATCGCCGGCCTCTTCTTCGAGCGTCTGCCAACGGCGGTCGATCTGTCCCGCCACCGTTTCGGCGACGAACTGCGCGGCGAAGTCGTTGGTCTCGATCGCGCGGCGGGAGAGCGCTTCATCCGACTCGCGCACCGCAGTGCCGTAGACGCTCCAAGCAAACCAAGTAACGACGGCCAGCAACACCGCCGGACCGATCGCACCGAGCACGAGCAGCGGCCGACGCGATTGCCGGAGCGAGCGCGCATCGAGCGCGTTGAGTACCGCTTGCGGATTCGGATAGCGGCGCGCCGGGTTCGGATGTAAGCAGCGCGAGATGATATCGCTTAGATCGCGATCGACGCCGGAGACCTGCCGATGCCTGGTCGGCGAAGGGGCGTGCATGATGTACTTGCGATACGCCGCGAGCTTTTCGGGCAGGCCCGGATGCCGCTCGAATTGCGCAAGGCTTTCGGGCGTTCGTTGCGGCGGCTCGCCGGTGAGCATGCTGTAGAGTAGCGCGCCGAGCGCGTAAACATCCCACCGGGCGTCGGGCACGGCGTTCAAGTCGGCTTGCTCGGGAGCCATGTAGAAGAGCGTGCCGAGCGCCGGAGTTTGTTCGTGCGAAAGGCGGGCCTGGCCGAAGTCGGCCAAGCGCGGGCGGTGGTCTTGGTCGAGTAGGACGTTGCCCGGCTTGAGGTCGCAGTGCAGTACGCCTTTGTCGTGGGCGTGAATGAGGCCGATCGTAATGTCTCGAAACAGCCCCAAGGCTTCCGCAACGGGAATCGTCCCCTTCTGCATCCGGTCGGCAAGCGAGCCGTTTTCGAGATACTCCATCACGTAGTAAGGGGGCGACGCATCCCAGCCGACGTCGATCAGCTGAACGACATAGCGATCTGCGAACAGAAACGCGAGCTTCTCCACCTCGCGCGAAAGGAGCGACCAATCGACGCCGCCGCGATGAACATAGAACTTGATCGCGGTGCGCCGGCCGGTGTTGCGATCGATCGCCACCCACACTTCGCCGTAGGCTCCGGCCCCGAGGAACCGCTCGATCTCGTAGCCGGGCACTTCGGTCGGCGGGCGCAAACGCTGCGAGCTGCGCTGCTGTGCGCGAGCGAGATCGTCGGGATCTTGCGAGATGGTAGGATCGTGCGACACGCGATATTCCTAACGGCGGGCGCGCTTTTCCGGCGGCGAGCGGAACAGCCTCGTTTCCACTATATCAGGCACCGGCGGCAAGGGACTACCCGCCGCGGCGAATTACGGCGGAGTTGAGCTCGCGATCGACCGCGGCAATTGCCGGCGGCAACGAAGAAAGCCGTAGCCGATCGACTGGCATCGATCGGCTACGGCTCTTGGATTTCACGAACAACGACGGCCGCGAATTTCGGAGAATTCGCAACGGCTCTACTTCGGAGCCGCTTCCTTCGCTTCCTTGAGCAGGGCATCGATCGAGATTAGATCGTCGGCGACTTCCAGCTTTTTCGGAGTCGGAGCTTCATTGCCGAGCAAATTCTTTTCGACGAAGCCCGGCTTTTCGAAAACCGGCTTGGCTTCCGCGGCTTTCACGTCGGCGGGCTCGCCGGTGCTCGTCTCGATTTTGCTGGCTTGCGCGCCGCTCGGTTTCGCAGGCTTGCTCTCAGCGTCTGGTTTTTTCGCACCGTTATCTTCGGGCGAGCTCAATTTCAGCGACGACGCCGGCACGGTCTCTTGCTTATAGATAAACCGGCGCGTGGGTGTCGGCGGTGTCGGTGCTTGCGTCGGAGTCGGTTGCGACTCCAGGTCGACATCTTCCTCTTCCGGCAGCAGCTCCAGATCGGCGTCTTTGAGTTCCGTCTTGGGCTCGGGCGGCGCTAAGGTCGGCTCCTTCGTCGACTTCAATGTCCCCTCGGCTTTGTTGCCGGTGAGAATCGTCATGTTCGAAACGACCGTGCCGTTTTCTTCCCACGAACGCCAGTTGCCTCCTTCGAGGCCCATCACGTATTCGCCGGAGATTTCCTTGAGCCCGTGGGAATACCACCAAGTCCAAGGTCCATCTTGCTTGCCCGCGACGAAGCTCCCTTCGATAGCCTTGTTCCCGTTTTCGTGGTACCAGGTGAACTTGCCGTCGGCTTTGTCGTCGGTGTAGTTCCCCTCGAGGATCTTGAGCCCTTCGAGATTCCAGGCGACGAATTTGCCGTGGCGTTGATCGCGTCCGATCTTGCCGATGATCTTAACTTCCGTCGTCCCCTTCCACCAATTCTCGTTGACTTCGAGAACATCTTTGGCGAAGAGCGTTTCACATTCCGATTTCACTTCGCCGGTAGGGTAGTGCTCGACCTTGACCGCGTGTCGGAAGCCCTGCACGAATTCTTCTTGCTTCACGGCGACTTCGTTCTTATCGTACTCCACGGCCTTGCCGTCGAGCTCGCCGAGTTGATATTCGAGTTCGCGGAACTTCCTGCCGTTGGGCCTCCAAGAGACCGATTTGCCGTGACGTCGGCCGTCGTGAAATTCGGCCGCGCTGACTTGGCGCTTCTTCGCATCGAGCACGATCCACATGCCGTCGAGCTTGCCGTCGGCGAATTCTCCGGTCGACGTGAACGGAGCTTCGAAGCCGAGACTGATCGCGGTCGCGAAAGCTTCGGCGGTTTCTTCTTCGGAATAGAAGCGGATCCATTTGCCGCTTTGCGCGCCGGCGATGAACTGACCGCGACCGATCAGCTTGCCCGACTCGTCCCACTTGGCCCACGGGCCGTGGTTGAAGAAGTTTCCTTGATCGTCTTGAGCGACGTAGCGTTCGACTTTCAACGTGCGGTTCGGATAACGCTCGGAGATCTTCTCTTTTTGTCCGACTTTCACGGGTGCCGGGATGCTCGAAGCCAGCGGTGCCGAATCGAGCTGAATCACGGCGGGCGCCGCGGCATCGGTAGCAACGAGATCGAACGGTTCCTGTTCGGCACCGACGCACAACGGGCTCCAGGTCGCCAGAATTCCCAGCGCGAGACCGCAATTGCGGCGGGCAGTTCGGGTGATCATCGCTATTCTCCGGCGCTTCGTGGCTCGAAACGCGTTTCATCACTGTTCGGAAATTCGGCCGTCGAATCGATACGACGAGCAAGACCGGTATATTCAGAACAAGTCATCGTCACGGCATAGCAAGAACATCCAGAGTTTTCATTCGCGATTGGTAATCTCTTCCTAAATCACCTATTTTCGAGCCCTCGTTCGCTCGGATTCACTGCCGGCAGAAGTCGTTGCTAGCGACGGCGAACGCTTGAGGCGCAAAAAAAGCGGCGAGGGAAACCGTGTGTTTCCCTCGCCGCCATAGTCCTATCGATCGCGAAACCGCAAGCGGTGCTACGACCCTCGATGGATCATGGACCTGAAGAGGCCATGCTCCATTAATACATGTCGTCGTGGCCGCCGTGGCCGCCCGATTTCGAACCGGCCTTCGGCTTCTCGGCGATCAAGGCATCGCTCGTCAGCAACAACGTGGCGACGCTAGCGGCATTTTGCAACGCCGAGCGAGTTACCTTGGTCGGGTCGATGATGCCGATCTTGACGAGATCTTCGTACGTGTCGGTCGCGGCGTTGTAACCGAAGTTACCCTTGCCTTCGAGGACCTTCTCGCAGACCACGTTGCCGTCTTGTCCGGCGTTCGTGGCGATCATCGTCAGCGGAGCGCGGCAAGCGCGACGCACGATGTTGTAGCCGACTTCGAGATCGTGCGCCAAACCTTCCGGCTTGAGCCCGGCCGAAGCGCGAACCAAAGCCACGCCGCCGCCCGGCAGAATGCCTTCGCCGACCGCCGCACGCGTCGCATGCAGAGCGTCTTCGACGCGGGCCTTCTTTTCCTTCATTTCGCTTTCGGTCGCCGCACCGACGTTGACCTTCGCGACGCCGCCCGAGAGCTTGGCGAGACGTTCTTCCAGCTTTTCCTTGTCGTAGTCGCTCGTCGAGACCGCGATCTCTTTGCGGATCTGATCGACGCGAGCCTTGATGTCGGAACCCTTACCCGAGCCTTCGATGATCGTCGTGTTGTCCTTGTCGATCACGACGCGCTTCGCACGGCCGAGATCCTTCAGCGTCAGGCTTTCGAGCTTGATGCCGAGGCTCTCGAACACGGCGGTGCCGCCGGTGAGAATCGAGACGTCTTCGAGCATCGCCTTACGACGGTCGCCGTAGCCCGGGGCCTTGACGGCCGCGATCTTGAACGTGCCGCGCAGCTTATTGATGACGAGAGTCGCGAGGGCTTCCCCTTCGACGTCTTCGGCGATGATCAACAGCGGCTTGCCCGCATTGACGACCGCTTCGAGCACCGGAACCAATTCCTTGACGTTCGAGATCTTCTTCTCGAAGACCAAGATATAAGCGTCTTCCAGCACGCATTCCATCTTCGTCGAGTCGGTGACGAAGTACGGCGACAGGTAGCCGCGATCGAATTGCATCCCGTCGACCCATTCGACTTCCGTCTTAAGGCTCTTGCCTTCATCGACGGTGATCACGCCGTCTTTGCCGACCTTCTCCATCGCTTCGGCCAACAACTCACCGATTTCCGTGTCGTTGTTCGCGGCGACGGTGCCGACTTGCGCCATTTCCTTCTTGCTCTTGATCGCGATCGACATGCCGTGCAACTTTTGCGTGATGTCGGCCACGGCCTTCTCGATTCCTTGCTTCATCTGCAACGGGTTCACGCCGGCGACGACCGCCTTGAGCCCTTCGATGAAGATCGCTTCGGCCATGACGGTCGCGGTCGTCGTGCCGTCGCCGGCCATATCGCCGGTCTTCGAGGCGACTTCGCGAACCATGCGGGCGCCCATGTTTTCATAGACGTCTTCGAGTTCGATTTCCTTCGCGACGGTCACGCCGTCCTTCGTTACGGTCGGGCTGCCGAAGCTCTTCTGCAAAATAACGTTGCGGCCCTTGGGTCCGAGCGTCACCTTGACGGCCCGAGCCAGTTTGGAAACGCCGCGGCGAATCGCTTCGCGGGCTTCTTGATCGAAAATAATGGTCTTAGCCATGTCTGAGAAATCTCCGAATCGTTAAATCGATGCTGTGGGAAAACTTGTAAGGGATGGTTGTGCGAGGAAATGCAAATCGCAGGACGCAAAATGCAAAAATGGAAGCGAGCATCGAGATCGACAGGTATCCCGCGGCCCTAGCCGCACCGACCCCCGACCTCTGACCCCCGACCCCTTTCCTACTCGATGACGGCAAGAATATCGTCTTCGCGCATGAGCAGCAGTTCCTGGCCTTCGACTTTGAACTCGTCGCCGGCATAAGAGCTGAACAACACGCGATCGCCGACCTTCACTTGCAGCGGCTTGCGATTACCATCCTTGGTCAGTTTGCCGTCGCCGACCGCACGCACGGTCCCACGAGCAGGCTTATCCTTCGCCGAATCGGGGAGCACGATCCCGCCGGCGGTCTTGCTTTCCGATGCTTCACGCTCAATCACGACGCGATCGCCGAGAGGTTGCAACGATAGTTTGCCCGACTTGGCTTTCTTCTCTTTCGTGGCCGTGCTCATGTTCTCAAACTCCTCCGAATATACGGAAAACAGCGGGGATAATTGGTCGTCGATGCGGGACGCGCGGCGGAAGCCCAGCTAGGGCTGCCATTTGGGCGCAGAATCTCCGCGAGTGGACGGAGATGAAGCAAGCGGCGCGCCAAAGTCTTAGGCGATGTCCGAAGCGGCTAGCCTCACGAGACTTAGACCGAAATTTCCATTTTTGGCCTCATTAAGTGTCCACTCGGTTCGGCAGCGGACACTGCGAAAAGCCGAGCCGCACTGCCAATATGGCAGCGACTCGCGGCGAACACCAAGACGAGCGTCGTGCCTCGCGTCGGCGGCTTGCTGCCCCGTGGGCGAGGCTTTAGGTTGGCGAACGAGCCGATTTTTTTGAAACATCGAGCTTTTTGAAACATCGAGCACCGCTCCGCGCTAGGCATTGCGTAAAGCAATGTGCGGCTCGCAGCGAAACCCATTTCCACACGACTCCTCTCTCGCACGTTTTTCTAACGTCGTTCCGGTTTCACCTCATATCTTATTCAAGGCAGTCTTATGAAATCGTCGTGGCATCGAATACTGCTCACCATCCCCCTCGCGGCGGCGTCGATCTGTTGCGCAAGCCGAGCTTCCGCGCAGACTTCGACGGCAATCTCGGCGCTGAGCCCTGCGCTCGTCGCGCTCGCGCCGGCCGGCAGCGCCGTGCCGGATCTGAAAGTCGGCGTGTTGAATCTGATTCCCGACGACGCGCTCGGCTTCGTCGTCGCGACGGACCTGATGGAAACCAAAAAGGAAGTCGAAGCGGTCTTAAAGAAATTGAAAGTGCCGTTCGACGACGAAAACTACCAGGAGTTCAGCAAGTTCCTCGAAGGAATCGAAGGTTGGGACCCGAAGAGCGCGCACGCCCTCGTCGTCGTCCCCGACGATGACGACGGCGAAGGCTTCGTCCTCGTACCGGTCACCGACTACAAAAAGTTCGCCGCGAGCTTGGGTGCCGATCCCACCGTCGTCGGGCCGACGAAGTACGAAATCGAAGACGGCCCGAAAGGCTTCATGGCCGAAAAGGCCAACTATGCGATCGTCGGCGGTCCGGACGACGTCGAGCTCATCCAGCGCGTGCTCGATTCAAAGAAGTCGATCGCTTCCTCTTCCGAACCGATCAAGAGCTGGCTCGGAAAATATAAGACCGCCGGCGTCGTCACTCCGGCCGGGGTGCAGAAGGTAATCGGCACCGCGATCGACGGCTTGAAGTCGATTCGCGAGGCGTTCCCGCAAGACAATCCGCAGACGGCTTCGATCAAGCAAGCCTTCGATATCTACGACAAACTCTTCGTCGCCTTGCGCGAGGAAGCCACGCATATCGCGATCGGCGGCTCGCTCACCGAGAAAGTCGGCCTCGACTTCGGCCTGCAATTCGTCTTCAAGCCGGAAGGCAAGCTCGCGTCGTTGTCGAAAGACATCACTCCTCTGCCCCCCGAAGCTTTCGCGGGCCTGCCGGACGAAACCTTCATTTTTACGGGAGCCGGCGTGTTTCCGCAGGCCTCGGCCGATGTGTTCTCTTCCTTCACACTGGGCCTGCTTAAAACGCTGCCGCAAGATAAAGGACTCGATCCCGAGCTATCGAAGAAGCTCGCCGATGCGATGCAAGGGATGATGAAGAACGTCAAGCGGGTCTCGATGTCGGTCGATTTCAGCGGCGCGACTCTCTTCTCCGGAATCGCGGCGATCTACAAAGTCGAAGACTCCGAGAAGTTTCTTAAACAGAACGCCGCCTCGGTCGAACTCATGCAAGAGCTGACGAAGAAAGACAAAAACATCCCGATGCAGACGTTGGAGCGCAAGACGATCGACGGGCTCGACGTCGTCGTGCTCACGAGCGACCTTGCCGCAGTGCTCGAGCAAATGGAGAAAGGCCCCGGCGGCGCCGCCGGGAAGCAGATGTTCCAAGCGATGTTCGGAGCGGAAGGAAAGATGCAAGCCTTCTTCACGGCCGTCGATAAGGAAACCGTCGTCCTCGCTTACGATGTCGAGTCGTTGAAGTCGCTCATCGCCGCGTCGAAGGCCGGCAAGCGCGGACTGGCCGACGACGTCGAGATCAAGAAGACCGCGGCGCTCTTGTTGCCGTCGCCGCACGCGATCGGCTTCATGGACGTCGGCGGCTACATCGACCTCGCGAAGAAAATGGCCTCGGCGTTCATGGCCGGCAACGGTGTTCCCGGCGGCGCGCTGCCGTTCGCGATCCCGCCGTTCCCGGCTTCTCCGCCGATCGGCGTGGCCGGGCGCCTCGCGCCGCAAGCGGTCGAGATGCAATTGGTCATCCCGATGCAACTCATGGAAAACACGCGCGACTACGTGCAACAGATCAACACGTTGATCGGCGGGATCGGCAAGTAGCGATTCTTCCGTTCTTGAGTCGTTTTCCCTTCATTTCTTGAGCGGAAAAACTCGCTCAAGGGCTCCCCTTCGGCGGTCGATAAGTAACGTGCGGAGGCATTACGGAAACCAGCGACGCGAAAGCCGCAACGCTTGAGCGAAACGCAAGGTCCGAATGCCCCGCACGCTATGCTTCGACCATGCGAGGATGGAGCCAGACGGCTAGGCAACCGGCTGCAACCCGGTGAAAGTGGGTTCGATTCCCACCGTCCTCTCTGCGAACACGAAAAGCCTTCGACGATCACTCGTCGAAGGCTTTTTTCGTGTTCGAGATAGGAGAGAGGAGAAAGTGGAAAGGTGAGAAGCGGCGAACTTCGGTCCTTCTCCTCTCTACTTACTACCTCCCCCTCTCTCGCTAGCGAACCACGAACCGTCTCGCTTGCGCGGCAATATCTACACCAACTTCTTCACTCCAAGCGGCCAGCAACTTCTTATACGTCGGGCCCGGCCGGCCGTCGCCGATCGCGGCGTCGTCGAGCTTTACGACCGGCAGCAAGCAAAACGGCGTGCTGGTGATCAAGATTTCACGCATGCTGCTTCCGAATTCGTCGGGGGAGTATTCCCCTTCGCCGAACTGGATGACGCCGAGTTTTCGATGAGCCAACTCTTCCGCCACGGCTTGGCTGATGCCGGGAAGCGTCGTGATCTTCGGCGGCGACCAGAACGAAGTCGCCGCGTCCGATCCCATCACGCCGACAATGTTCGCCGTCGGCGTTTCGTTCACATACCCGTTGCGATCGAGCAACAACGCCCGAGCGCCGGGCACGGCGCGACGCACGTCTTGATCGGCCAAGTAGTAGTGCATCCGGCTGCGACACTTCAATTCGCTCGGCCATGATTCAGGCGGGACTTGTCGAACGATGCTCGTAGCGAGTCGTTCCCCCTGCTCATACTTCTCCGCCCACAGCTGAAACGGCAACGGATAAGTGCTCATGCCGATCGTCGGCTGGCGCGGCACATCGGCCGGTGCCGACGTCGCATAAGGGCCAGGCGTGATGAACATCGATAGGCCGAGGTCGTCGGCCGGGTCGAGCATCTCGTGATTCGCGGCTGCGAGCTCCTCGGCCCACTCGGCCAGTTCTTCGAGCGTGCAATCAGGTTCGATCCCGGCGATCTCCAAGCCGCGCCTCAAGCGCGCGAGATGTTCGTCGACCCGATAGAGCTTGCCGCCGAACGTGCGCAGTTGCTCGCTCACCGTCGCCCCGAGCATGAAGCCGGCGTCGTACGCCGCGATCTTCAACTCATCGGCGGGAAGGAACCGGCCGTTCAAGAATGCCTTAGCTGTTTGCATTCTGCTATTATGCTCGACGCTCCGGCTCTCGTAACCCGTAAACCGCATCGACACCTAGAATCATTCACACCATGACGCAACCGCTTCGCATCGGAATCTTAGGCTGCGCTCGCATCGTGCGCCGCGCCATCGCCGGCGCACTTGCCAAGTCGCAACTCGCTTCGTGGCACGCGATCGCCGGGCGCGACGGCAACGTCGCCGCTCAATGGGCCGCGGAGTTCGGCGTACCACGGCACTACGGCAACTACGAAGCCTTGATCGCCGATCCCGACGTCGACGCCGTCTATATCCCGCTGCCGAACGAGTTGCATCGCCCCTGGGCTCTACGCGCCGCGGCGGCGGGGAAGCATGTTCTCTGCGAGAAGCCGTTGGCGTTGGACATCGCCGACGCCGAGGGAATCGTACATGGTTGTCGTGCGGCCGGCGTCGTGCTGATGGAGGCCTTCATGTGGCGGCATCATCCGCGCGTCGCTCTGGCACGGAAACTTTTGGCCGAAGGGAAACTCGGCGCGCTCAGTTACGTGAAGATGGACTTCTCGTTCGTCATCGACCATGCCGACTGGCGGCTCGACGCGGCTCGCGGCGGCGGGGCGCTGTTCGATCTCGGCTGCTACGGCATCAACATCAGTCGGCTCTTCACCGGCGCCGAGCCGAGCGAGATCCATGCCCGAGCGCGATACCTCAAGCCGGGCGTCGATATGTCGCTCGGGATGCAATTGCATTTCCCCGGCGACGTAATCGCGCTGCTCGACGCGAGCTTCGAGTGCCCGAACCGAAACCGCTTGGAACTCGTCGGCACCCAGGGCTCTCTCGAGTTCCCCGGCGGCGTGCTCCCCGAGGAAACCTCGACGCTCGTCTATCGAACCGACGCGGGCACCGAAACGCTTAGTATTCCCGCGGCCGATCAGTACGCGGAAATGTTCGACTGCTTCGCGCGCTCCGTCGCGGCGAAACGAATCGAAGCGCCGGCGGAAGACGGACTCGCGAACATGCGCGTCGTGCAAGCAGTGCGCGATACGGCGCGACGCTGAGTTGCCGGGGGTATTCACCCCCGGCTATTGAACAGGCATGATCGCGCACACTATGATTCCAATCACAGTTGCCTCCTTCAATAGCCGAGGGTGGATACCCTCGGCCCCCACGCGCGGCGCACTTCGATGCCCGTCTATCTATTCACGTTCCACGCTTATTGCTCGTGGATGCCGGATCGGCGGCGAGGCTTCGTACGGCGCGAAAAAGGAATCTTGCCGGCGAACGAATATCTCGCAGACCGATATCGCGAGCGCGCTCAAGCAGACGAAATTAAGTTCGATGCGCAGTTCGGTTGGGCCATGATCGACGAAACCGCTGCGTTCTGCGAGCAGTCGCAGTGGCGACTTTACGAGGCGGTCGTCGTGGCATCACACGTGCATGTGCTCGTCAGCTGGAAAAGCGAGGAGCGCGCCGATGAAGTCGCCATGCGCATCAAGCAGCGACAAGGTCGCGCAATGAGCCTGGCAAACAATCGTGAGGGGCCTTGGTTCTCACGCGGTAAAAGCCGGAAGCGAGTGCGCGACCGGCAGCACTTCGAGCACCTGATGCGGAAGTATTTGCCGCAGCATGGCAACGTGAGATATACGCTACGGAACACGTAGCGCGAGGATTGGGGGCAAGAGCTGCGCTACGGTGCTGCCGAGGGTATTCACCCTCGGCTATTGAAGGAACGCTTAGCGAACTCTCATAAAACAAGAGCGTTATGCCGGCGGAATCGCTTCGCCTCGGATCAAATCATCCGGCGTCTGTCGCGCGCGGATTAGGTGGGCTGCGCCGTTGCGTAGCAGCACCTCGGCTGCGAGCGGCTTGCTGTTGTAGTTCGAGCCCATTGCGAAGCCATATGCCCCGGCACACTCGATCAACAGCAACTCACCGACTTGCGCCGTCGGCAGACTTCGGGACCGCACGTAGCCCCCTTCTTCTTGCGTAAAGATATCGCCCGACTCGCAGAGCGGTCCGCCGACGACGACCTCGGCCGCCGGTCGTGCCGTTCCCGAAGCTGCAACGGCGGAATCATCGCTCGCCGCCGCACTCGCATCGTCCAACGGGCCCGGCACGATCGACATCGGATGGTGCGAGCCGTAGAGGATCGGTCGCGCAAGATTGTTGAAGCCGGCATCGAGCAGGTAGAACGTGTTCTTACCCATCTGCTTGATCGCCCGAATTTCCGTCAGCAGCGATCCGCTTTCGGCGACCAAGTAGCGACCCGGCTCGATTTCCAACGTCAGCTTGTGGCCGAATTTCGCTTCCAGTCGCTTCCGCGAAGCATCCCAGAGCTCGAAATAGTGCGCGACGTCGACGTACGTGTCGCCGGGCTTGTAGATCGTCGGCAAGCCGCCGCCGGCGCTGATCGTCGTCAACGTTCGGCCGACTTCCGCGGCCAGCTTCTCCATCGCTCCGCAAACTTGCGACAGGTGCTCGAGGTCGGTGCCCGAGCCGATGTGCAAATGCAGGCCGGTTACGGTGAGCCCGTTACGATCGGCGATGCGCAAACATTCGTCGAGTTGCTCATGCCAGATGCCGTGCTTCGACTGCTCGCCGCCGGTGTTCGTCTTCTGGCTGTGCCCGTGGCCGAAGCCCGGATTGATCCGGAGTGTGACATCGCCGCCGGGCTTGCGCTTGCCGTACTGCTCCAGCATGTCGGGCGAACCGCAATTCACATGAATGTCGTACTTCACGACCGCGTCGAGCGACTCGCGATCGAAAATGTCGGCCGTGTAGACGATCGGATGCGACGCGCCTCCATCGGCCTTCGCATGCGGCTCGAAGCCGGCCTTGATCGCGCGATGAATTTCCCCGGCACTGACGGCATCGACGAGCACGCCGTTGCGGCGCACGACGTCGAGAATCGCGATGTTCGAGCAGGCCTTTTGTGCGAAGCGCACGACATCGAACGCTTTCAGATCCTGAATCTTTTCGACGATCGAAGCTTCGTCGTAAACATACGTCGGCGTGCCGAACTTCCGTGCGATCTCGCGGAGCGAGACTCCGGCAAGTTGAGTTCGGGTCGAAGGAAAACGGTCGCTCGTCATGGTCGACATCAAACGTCTCTACGATGCAAGTGGTGCGTGAACGGGTCTGCTTAGCCCTTATAGGCCGAGGCGATCAGCGTGATGTTTTGGCCGCCAAAGCCGAAGCTGTTCGACAATGCCGATTCGCACTTCGCTTGGCGTGCGGCATTGGCGATGTAATCGAGATCGCAATTCGGGTCCGGGTTCTCATAGTTCATCGTCGGCGGCAAAACCTTGTCGCGAATCGCCATGAGGCAGACGATCAGCTCCGTGGCCCCGGCCGCGGCGATCAGATGCCCCATCATACTCTTCGTGCTGGAGACGGGCATCTTGTAGGCCCGTTCGCCGAAGGTTTGCTTCACGGCGAGGGTCTCGACTTTGTCGTTTACCTCGGTACTCGTGCCGTGGGCGTTGACGTAGTCGATCTCATCGAGATTCTTTCCCGCATCGCGGAGCGCCATCTTAATGCAACTGATCGCCCCGCGCCCTTCCGGATGCGTATCGGTAATGCGGAAGGCATCGGCGGTCGAGCCGTAGCCGACGAGATCGCCGTGGATTCGCGCACCGCGAGCCTTCGCGTGCTCGAGCTCTTCGAGAATGAGCATGCCGGATCCTTCGCCGAGCACGAAGCCGTCGCGTTCCATATCGAACGGGCGTGAGGCGCCCTTCGGATCGTCGTTGTGCGTGCTGAGGGCGGTGAGCAAGTTGAAGCCGGTGACGCCGAACGGATGGATCATGCTATGCGTGCCGCCGGAGAGCATGACGTCGGCATCGCCGCGACGAATCATTTCGACCGCTTCGCCGACCGCTTGGCTACTCGCGGCGCAGGCGGTGAGGCAATTGACGTTCGGCCCTTGGGCATTGAACAGCGCCGCCATGTGGCCGGCGGGCATGTTCGGTTCTTGTTCGAGTTCGGCGATCGGATGCAAGACTTCCAGGCCGGTCTTCGTGAACTTCGCCACGTCGAACGAACCGTCGTCCCCCATCGCCGCGAGCATCATCTTCGTGAAGCGATCGAAATCTTGCGGACCTTCGCCGGAGCCGAGATAAACGCCGAAGCGGGTCGGATCGATCCGCGTGTCTTCGATGCCCGCATCGCGCACCGCTTGCTTCGCCGCGCCGACGGCGAACCGCGTGTGACGAGCTTGGTGCTTCCAGTTTTCGGGATCTTCGCCGACCGAGCGGAGATCGAAGTTTTTCACTTCGGCCGAGATCTTGGTCGGAAAGTTCGAGGCGTCGAAGATCGTGGTTCGGCCGATGCCCGAGTCGCCTCGGAGCAGCGCTTGCCACATCGTTTCGACGTCGTTGCCGACGGGCGTGATACAACCGATTCCGGTGACGACGACTCGACGACGCATCATAACAAGCTCCTCGGCACGGCTCGCGCGTGTGATCCGCTGCGAACGACGGCCGCAATGAGTTTCTGGTTTCTAGCTTCTGTTTCTGGTTTCTAGCTTCTGACTGTCGGGCGCGTTAGGAACCCGCGCCTTTCAATTCTTGTTCGAGCTTCGCGAGGCCCGGCGGCTCGGTGAGGCGGCTGCCGTCGGCTTTGCGACCGACGTCGAACACGCCCAACAGCTTTAACGTGAAGACGAAGTTCTTCGGCTCGAAGAGCGACTTCGAGCGTTCGTCGTCGGCCAAGTGCGCGAAGACGACTTCGAATTCGGCTTGTACGCGGTCGCCGACTTTCGCCGTCGCCGTGACCATGGCGCCGTCGTCTTTGATGTAGTCGACGATCGCTTCGTAGCGCAATTGATCGCCCGGCACGACCGGGAAATGGAAGATCGCTTTCGGGAGCTTCGCGAGCACGACCTTCTTCTCGAAGGCATGGTACTCGCCGACCAAGAGCCCGCCGGTCTGCGCGATTCCTTCGGTGATGAGGGAATTCGGCATCACCGGTCGGCCGGGGAAATGGTCGTGCAAATGCTCTTCGGCGAGCGAGACGTTTTTAATCGCCACGGCTCGCTTGCCGCTTTCGAACTCCAAAAAACGATCGATCCAAATCCAGCGCATGGCGCCCTCCGGGCTGAATGACTAAGAACTAATGTCTAATGACTAAGGAATGACCGAAGCACGAATGACGAATGCGAGATCGACGCTTCGTCATTCGTGCTTATTTAGTCATTAGGATTTAGACATTAGTCATTACTACTTGGGGAGCTTCGTTTCGACGAAGCGAACCAGGTCTTGGACGGTCAGCAGCGTGCCGAAATCCTTGACGCTCGGATTGGCGGCGAACTTGTCGAGGTTCAAGAACGGCATGCGCTTGCGAAGTTCCGCGATGCCCCCGGCCGTGACCTTGCCGTTCGAGACGTATTCGGTGCTGGTCAGCACGTCTTCCGGGAAGAGTTCGCCGCGGCTGATCTTGATGTCGAACGATTTTTCGAGGCGAAACACGATATCGAGAAAGTCGATCGATTCGGCACCGAGATCGCCGACCAGCGTGGCCTCGGGCGCAACTTCGTCTTCATCGACCCCCAGCGCGTCACACAACACGCTTTGGACTTTCTCAAACACCTCATTCTGCGACGGCATACGATTCTCCCAAAAAGCTGATACCGCGAGCGCAGGCGAAAAACGCGCGTCGAATTCGGCGCTTCCATGAAAAGATGCGCCACCGCACGAAACGATGGCGAACCCGCAAGCGCGGGCACCGAGCATTTCGTGAGCGACGACTTTAGAAGCGCGTGCTCCGACCGCGGTCGCAGCGACCGACGGCGTTCCCAAAACAATAACCCGACCGATGCTTCGCAAAGCAAGTCGCGAAGTCGTTTACCCGAGCTTGCCGTCTACCCAACGGCACGCTCACGACTTCGAAACGCTGCTCTTCGATTACCCAGCATCAGGCGGACGAAAAACTCAAACATAAACTTCGCATCACAAACCAAGCTCAATCATTCATTAGCCACGAACGGCGAACCATCAAACCGTCGCGA